>MHZB01000033.1 GCA_001828605.1 Planctomycetes bacterium RIFCSPLOWO2_12_FULL_50_35
GGTCGGGATGTCGAACCTCATATCCAGGTCTTCCTTGCTCACCTTTATTGCCACAACTCCCCCCCTGCCGAGTTTGCCTCCCCTCTGCAGGGTCTCGTCGGTACCCTCTATGCCCTCGACTGCGATCACCACCCGGTCCTTCACCACTATGCTCTGTCCTATACCCAGCTTCGCTATCTCCTTTGCAATTTTCCAGCCGTACTCGACATCCTTCATCTCCCTTTCGGATGGCGTCCTTGTGGTAAGACAACCCTTTTCGGCAAGCAGTTGCGGCACAAAGAGTACGGAACTCTCCAACTCTATGCCGTCTTTGGCCAGCTCCTCGGCCACGGCGCTTAAGATGGTATGGTCGTCCCTGTCTTTAACTCTTTTGTAGAACAAACTAATTCCCCTCCAGTCGGGCCTGTATTTGAGAAACGGGAACCGGGAGTACATCTTCGACTTTGTCAGTCCCCCTGCCATAACGGCCCTGGTAACTCCCTCGCTCTTTAGGCATCTGATGAGCTTCCCCAGTTGGGCCAGCTTTATCCAGTGGAGGCTCTCTACGTAGTCCTTTATCTCCGGCGAGGTCTCTCCCTCTATACCCACGGCGACAACCCTGACGTTATTCTCCCTTGCACCCTGGGCAAACAGTATGGGGAAGCGGCCGTTACCCGCTATGAGTCCGATTTTTTCCACTCAGCTTCTCTTCCAAATCCATTATGCGTCTTCTCAGAGACCTCAAGGTCTCCATAATTTCGGGCAGTCTCTGCATGGCGATTTGCGACCTGCGCATCTTTTCTATAGAAACCGCAGGATAGCCCAGATAAGTGCCGCCGCTGGGCAGGTCATTTGTCACGCCGGAGCGTGCGCCCACAGTGACCCTGTCGCCCACCGTAACGTGCCCAACTATGCCCACGCCGCCCGCCAGGACGCAGTTGCTGCCGATCTTTGCAGTCCCGGCGATACCTATCTGACCTATGAGCAGCGTATTTTCACCTATCACGACGTTGTGCGCAATCTGACACTGACTTCCTATCCTTGTGCCTCTGCCTATCCTGGTAGCGTCCAAGGCCCCCCTCTGGATGGTGGTGTTGTCTCCTATCACCACATCGTCTTCTATCACGGTCTTACCCACCTGGGGAATGTTAAAATAACCGCTGCCGTCCGGGGCATAACCAAAGCCGCCGCTCCCGATCACAGAGTTGGCGTGGATTGTAACGTTCTTACCTATCTTCGTATTTGCATAGATAACCACATTGGGGTGTATTATTGTATTGTCCCCAATCTCACAATCATCTCCCAGAAAGACCTTGGGCAGAAGGACCGCGCGGTCACCAATCCTTGTTCGCTCCCCCACGTAGACGTGGGGGAATATACTGACGTCATAACCAAGCTGGACGGTGGGACTTATCACGGCAGTCTCATGGATAGTCTTAGGATATTCTATTTCCGGGTTCATCATAAGGTCCACTATCTTGGCAAACGCCAGGTAGGGATTGTCACTAATCAACAGCGGCTTATCTGAACCCTTGAATTGGGGCGAGACGATGATGGCGGAGGCCGTAGTATTGTTTACCTTCCTCTCGTATTTATCATTGGCCAAAAATGTGATATAGCCCTCGTCGGCCTCGTCTATGGTCTTCACCCCACGAATCTTTATGTCCTTATCACCCTTTACCTTGCCGCCTACGTATTGGGCCAGCTCTCCAAGGGTTTTCTCCATCTTTTTCTCCCAAACAAGTACCGGAAAGGGAAAGAATGAAACGAGATTATATATCTTTATTCTGCAGTATATATTACGAGAAACTGTTTTCCCCATAATAGAGACCACCCTGAGCCTTGTCAATAGAGAACATACTTAAGTACTTTTAAAGAATGTGATTATGCGATTTGACTGCTTAGACGCACGATATGCCATACGCCTTAATAACATCATTTGCGTTTATATTACTGCCCTTCAGCCAGGCGCATTCTTCAATAATAGCGGAGACCACGGCCTCATACCCAATAGACAACATTATCAAAACTGCCATTTCGGCAGGAAATTGACACCCTGCACATACATAAAAAGTCGCTGCCCGGATATTGCGCACATCAGGCAGAACCCATATCAAATACATTAAGTGCTTATTTCTTATGATATTATGTGTGCATACGCTGCAACAAAGCCGTTAAAACGTATAAACATTTTATCTCCGGTATAGTGGTCTTTATTGGCATTTATTTTGCTTAAACTCCTGACATGGTAGCCATTTTCTCACCTTACAGTAACCAAAAACAGTATTCCCTGCTAATCACCGACAGGGATGAACTCTCAAGGGAAACCATAAGAGGGTCACTCGAACCGGCAGGTTATAACACCTATCTGGCCGGTTCGGGCAGGGAGGCCATAGAAATTGCAAGAGACGTGGTCATCCATGCGCTTATAACTGACATGAACCTCCCGGACATAAGCGGCCTTGAGACGTTCAGGTTCATAAAGAAAGAATTTCAAGTCGTGCTCCCCTGCATACTCCTCACAAGAAATGCATCAAAAGAGACGCTGCTCAGGGCCATCTCGGCAGAGGCCTTCACGGTTATATCTAAGCCTATATCCCTAGATACCCTGCACTTTGCTATGAAACGGATAATGAATAGATACTACTCGGGAAAGGAAGATTTTTAGTGAAATCCGCATACAAAAGGAGAAGTACGCTATGAAGGTAAAGCCCATTGGGGAAAGAATTTTGATAAAAAGGCTGGAGCCTGAAGCAAAGACGGCTGGCGGAATTGTGCTCCCTGACACGGCAAAGGAAAAACCCAGGGAAGGAAAGGTAATTGAACTGGGAGACGGCAAGCTGCTAAAGAGCGGCGGAAGGGTTAAGAGCCAACTTAAAAAGGGTGACCGGGTTATTTTCACTTCATACGCAGGTACGGAGGTTTCAATCGACGGTGAGGAGTATCTGCTTATGTCAGAGGAAGACATACTGGCCGTCGTCGATTAACGGATACCTAATGAACAACCACAATTTTGTGTTTCTGAGCAGGAGGTAGGCGTACCATGGCAGCGAAGAAGATTTTCTACGGGGAAGAAGCCTCTAGCATAATAAGTAGAGGCATAAGCAAGGCAACCCAGGCCATTAAAATTACCCTAGGCCCCAGAGGCAGAGACGTAGTCATAGAGAAAAGCTTCGGTTCCCCGATCATAACCAAGGACGGCGTCACTGTAGCCAAGGAAATAGAACTGGAAGACCCGTATGAAGACATGGGTGCAAAGATGATAAAGGAAGTAAGCTCCAAGACCAATGACGTGGCGGGTGACGGCACCACCACCGCCGCCGTTATAGCAGAGGCCATCTTCCTGGAGGGTCTTAAGAACATAACTGCCGGCGCAAACCCAATAGACATCCGCAGAGGCATAGAAAAGGCCGTTGCAAAAATCGTAGAGGAACTGAACAAGAAAAGTACTCCTGTCGCCGACAAAACTAAGATTATGCAGGTGGCCACGGTGGCAGCCAACAGCGACGAAGAGATCGGCGCACACATTGCCAACGCCATGGAGCGCGTCGGGAAGGACGGTGTAATCACCGTCGCGGAAGGTAAAGGTATAGAGACCACGGTAGACCTGGTGGAGGGTATGCAGTTTGACAAGGGCTATCTATCACCGTACTTCATTACAGACCCGCAGACACTGGAAGCAGTTTTAGAAAACCCGCTAATATTAATTCACGAAAAGAAATTATCGCAGATAAAGGACCTTATACCGCTATTGGAAAAGGTGGTCCAGGCAGGTAAACCCCTTTTGATCATCGCCGAAGACATCGAGGGCGAGGTGCTTGCTACCCTTGTGGTCAACAAGCTCCGCGGCATACTGAAAATTGCCGCCGTAAAGGCCCCTGGTTTCGGAGACAGGCGTAAGGCCATGTTAGGCGACATCGCTGCATTGGTAAATGCAAACCCCATCTTCGAAGACCTGGGAGTTGAACTATCCAAGATCAACTTGAAGGACCTTGGTAGTGCAAAGAAGATAATAATAGACAAAGAAAACACCACTATAATCGAGGGTGCAGGACGTAAGGAAAACATAGGGGGCAGGATACAACAGATACGCACAGAGATGGAAACCACCACCTCAGATTACGACAAGGAGAAGCTTCAAGAGCGTCTGGCCAAGCTTTCCGGCGGGGTAGCCATAATAAACGTCGGGGCCTTCACTGAGGCTGAGATGAAGGAAAAGAAGTCGCGGATGGAAGACGCTATTAATGCCACCAAGGCAGCCCAGCAGGAAGGAATACTGCCGGGGGGAGGCGTTGCCCTTCTCAGGGCAGCAGATACCCTTGACACGCTGGAACTGACCGGCGACGAGAGAACGGGCCGGGACATCGTTAAGAAGGCCCTGGAGGCGCCCATAAAACAACTTGCAACAAACGCTGGGGTTGACGGTGTGGTGGTGCTCCATAAGGTTAAAGAGGCCAAGGGCAATCAGGGCTTTGACGTGGCTAAGGGTGAGTATACGGATATGGTACAGGCCGGTATAATAGACCCCACCAAGGTAGTAAGGGCTACCATACAGAACGGGGCCAGTATCGCAGCGTTGCTGCTGACCACAGCCGCACTGGTGGGGGAAATCCCCGAGGAGAAACCGGCGGCACCTATGCCCGGCGGTATGCCAGGAGGTATGGGAGGCATGGGCGGTATGGGTGGCATGGGTGGCATGGGCGGCATGCCCATGTAACACGGGTAGGGCAATTCATGAATTGCCCCCACGAATAATACAACAATCTAATGCAAATAGAGATAAGATGGCCTTCAATAGCCCTGATACTGGTTCTAAACGTATTGTTTAGGGCCATCGGCTATCTGATAATATCCGGGAACCTCAGCGGCATAAAAAAAAATTACTGTTTTGGAGCTCTGTCTCACTCCTCGGCCTCGCACCCCTAATATTCCCCCAACCACACGTCATAATAAAGTGGTTTGTACTGAACTACACAGGACTCCACATATTAAAGCTGATAGACTACTACAATAGATACAAATCCCTGCCCGAACACCACAAACACTTCTGGAAGTTCTTCCACTCTTTCAACCACCTGTACACGACAAACATAACCAAATGCCTGCCGCGGGGGGCCCGCGTCTTGCCCACTTCAACCGTACTCAAGAAACTCCTGGCAGGTACCTTACATGGAGCGCTTGGGGCAGGTCTTTTGACCCTTAATCTAAACCGGGGGTGGTGGAAGACATCGCCGATTGTGGACTACGCAACGCTGGGGCTTGAGTATTACCTGTTTTTTGTGTTTACTGCAACCCTGATAATAAGCCCATACCGAGCCCTGGGCTACGAGGTCTCAGAGTTCTTCGAAACTCCATTATACGCCCTGTCTCCGGGCGAATTCTGGAGGAGATGGAACAAACCCATGCAGGAATGGTTAAAGGACAATGTGTTCCATCAGATACCAGGCCGCAAACGGTTATACACGGGCATCCTTCTCACCTTTACTGCAAGCGGACTCTTCCATGAATACACGATTAGCCTGGCGTCTGACACCATAAATGGTTTTATGTTGGCATATTTCCTGATACAATCCGGTGTGTGTCTGTCGAGCATCTACCTGCACCGTCTGCTGTCAGAATCCATCACAGACTACAAAAAAAGGAAAGACATTATCGTAATAAAATGGGCCTCTACAATGGCATTTCTTACCTTGCCAGGTGTTCTTTTTTTACACAACCTGAGAAAGGTCTTTCCACTGCATGGATTTTAAGACCTTAGAGACTCTATGACGCCTTGCAATAAAAAACCGCCAGGCATTTTGATCTGAGGATTTGTCCCTGTAAAGCAGAATCGTGTTTATGCTCTGAAGGGTCTGTCCATGCTAAGGGTCTCAAGAAACGTTAAAAAGGTAGTTTCACCCATCATAGACGCCATGGTTTCACAGGCCAACGGGCTGAGGCAGAAAGACGTCGAGATAATAGACCTTGGCCAGGGCGTAAGCAACCTGCGCCTCCCACAGGAACTTGTTACAGAGGCCATCGCATCGGCTACAGAGACCTCAACCACAATCAGTACCTACTGCGGCGACAGAGGGTTGGGAGAGTTGCGCGCCGAGATAGCCAAGAAATTAAAAGAATTCAACAACATAGATATAGACCCCGATACAGAACTGCTGGTAACCGCCGGCAGCAACCAGGGTTTCATGGAGGCCCTTCTGGCCATACTCGACCCGGGAGACGAGGTCATCCTGCCTGCACCATATTACTTTAACCAGGAGATGGCGGTCAGGCTGGTGGGTGCGGTACCGGTAGAGGTCCCCATGAAAGAGGGTAGAGGGGGTTATCATCTTGACCCGGATGAGATAATAAGGAATCTCTCGCCAAAGACCAGGGCGGTCGTCCTCGTCTCGCCCAATAACCCCACAGGGGCCGTCTACAGGGAAGAAGACATTAGAAGGGTGGCGGCTATTGCTCTGGAGAAATCCATCTACGTCCTGAGCGACGAGGCCTACGAGACATACGTGTTTGGCAGGAATAAACACTTCAGTATAGGCTCTATCCCTGAGTTAAAGGACCGCGTAATAACGTTCGGCAGTTTCTCAAAGTCGTACGCCATGGCAGGGATGCGTGTGGGCTATCTGGCTGCGGACAAGCCCCTTGTTGACGAACTCCTTAAGGTCCACGACACCATGATAATCTGCGCGCCGGTCATCTCTCAGGCCTTTGCCATAAGCGTTATGAGGGCGCCACAGGGGTTTTGCAGGGGGTTTACGGCAGAGCTTGAGAAAAGGGTTAATTATTTGAGGACAGCCATTGACCGCATCCCGGCGCTTGAGTGGCGGGAGCCGATGGGCGGACTCTTTGCGTTTGTCAAATACAATGCCCAAATACCGTCCTTTGAGTTTGCATCCCAAATCCTACGCGAGGCGCACGTATTGTTAATCCCCGGCTCAGGCTTTGGCCGCTACGGGGAGGGGCATCTCAGGATATCATTTGGCGGCGCTCATATTGACGAAATCAAAGAGGCCTGCCGGCGGTTGGAGAACTTTCTTCGATAAAACAAAATGGCCCCTTTCAGGAGGTAGTTGGGCCACATAAATGTACTACTACTATACAGATAAAAATGTTAAAATGTTTTTGTCTCTTGTTCTTATACCATTACCATTTTGATGCCGGCCTCAGCGTTTCAGAGCCCTGGGTAGCACATCAGTGTCAGCAAAAGAGGAACTGGGTAAAAGGATAATGGAGGTTGCCTACAAAAGAGGCGAGTTCGTCCTAAGTTCCGGCAAAAAGAGCGACTA
>MHZB01000034.1 GCA_001828605.1 Planctomycetes bacterium RIFCSPLOWO2_12_FULL_50_35
ATCATATAATACCTGGACCGGCATGATGCGGCAGCCGGGGGCTACGCCGCTTGTGCCGAGGCCGTTATTGCCGCTCCCCGCCGCAATTATGGCCACGTGTGTGGCGTGCATCATGTCATCGGGGCTGCCGACCTGTCGTACGCCGTCGTCTGAAAAGAAGGATTTGGGGGACACAATCCTTCCCTTCAATTCCTCGTGGTCTATCAGCATTCCAGTGTCCACTATGGCGATGATTACATTGGGGTCTCCGCGGGTGACGTCCCAGGCCGCCTCTGCCCCGATGGCCTTCAGCCCCCAGTCGTCCCAGACGTTATCATTGATAAGTGCGGGGTCGTTTGGCGCGGCATTGGCGCCGTACACCGTCTGATAGGAGACCACCTTGACCAGTGGGTTTCGCGCAAGTTCATTCTTCAGCGTCTCGCGTTCCTCCGACGGGACTTCAACCTGTACGATGTTGAAGTCCGGGATGTAGCCGACCACCTTGATTCCTTTGCCTGCCACGGATTCGGAGAACGACTCGACGGTCTCGCCGTCCTTGAGCATGACCACGAGTTCGTTGGGAATAACAAGGTAGGGACTTTGCGGTATCTGTACGGCCTTGCTGGTATCCGAGGGCCGCACCTTGATGGGCTGGAGTTCTGGCTGTTCTTCGGGCTTTTTCCCGCAGCTTAGGGACGTTACTGCGCCGAGTAACGCTGCCAGGACAACGATTCTAATAAACCAGGGCGTTCTCATTTGACCAAAGTCCTTACTGTATTAGCCCTAGCGCAGGGCAAGAAGCCCTGCGCTACCCATAAGCTAGGTCTTGAGAACAAATGGTCGGGGCGGCGGGATTCGAACCCACGACCTCTACCACCCCAAGGTAGCGCGCTAAACCAGACTGCGCCACGCCCCGACAGGAAATTTCCTGCTTAGTAATTTCGGATGTGTGTAGGTGGGATTTCCTCTACCAACAAAAGTGACGCACCCAATTTAGACATAAACGGTACTAAATGTCAATGGAAAAGCACCTTATATTGTTTTGACATCCGTGAGACCTTTGCATATAATAAATTGGAATACCCGGGGAAGCGACATAAGGCTTTGTGGCCATGTCGCTTTTATAGGATTCCGGCAGTAAACCTGGTTGGTAAAACATAGTAAGAATATGGACAAAAAACCCCAAAAAAAGCCAAAGTCTAAGGCCACCTTTTCTATAGGGTATCTGCTTCTCTTCCTGGTAGTTATGTATGCGTTACAGGTGATGGTGACGCCCAAGGCGGAAGAGATTACGTATACGCAGTTTAAAGAATACCTTAAGAGTGGCGAAATAGTAGACTGTGCAGTAGGGCAGACCTACATAAGAGGCCACTACCGAAGACATGCGCAGGAGGGTGAGGGCTGGGAGGAAGTGGCCTTTGTCACCGTATCGGTTAACGACTCAAAGCTCGTCAGTGAGTTGGAATCGAGCAATATAACCTTCAAGGGTGAGGCGGAGAACAATTTCCTGAGGAACTTCATGATGTGGTGGCTGTTCCCGCTGGCCATGATGGGCGTAATATGGTTTTTCCTGTTCAGGCGCATGGGTGGCATGGGTGCGCCTTTTATGTCCTTCGGCAAGGCTAAGACCAAACTTTATGCGGAAAGTGAGTCGGAAAAGACTACCTTTGAGGACGTGGCGGGTTGTGATGAGGCCAAAGAGGAGCTCAAAGAGATAATTGCCTTTCTTTCGTATCCAGAGCGGTTCCAGAAGTTAGGAGGTAAGATACCCAAAGGTGTACTGTTGATAGGGCCGCCCGGTACGGGAAAGACCATGCTGGCCAGGGCTGTGGCGGGAGAGGCTGGCGTGCCGTTCTTTTCTATAAGCGGCTCTGATTTTGTGGAGATGTTCGTAGGCATGGGCGCCGCCAGGGTACGGGACATGTTTGAGCAGGCAAAGGAAAAGGCGCCGTGTATAGTCTTCATTGATGAGATAGATAGTGTGGGCAGGCAGAGGGGCACCGGTCTGGGCGGTGGACACGATGAGAGGGAGCAGACCCTCAACCAGCTTTTGGCTGAGATGGATGGGTTCTCTTCCCAGAAGGGTGTCATAATAATGGCTGCAACAAACCGTCCGGACGTCCTGGATATGGCCTTGCTGAGACCCGGAAGGTTTGACCGTCAAATAACCGTTGACAGGCCGGACCTGATTGGGAGAGAGGCCATCTTAAAGGTTCACGCAAAGAGCGTGAAGCTTGGTCCCGATGTGGACTTAAAGACGATTGCCAAGCGCACCCCAGGGTTCTCCGGCGCAGACCTGGCCAACGTGGTAAATGAAGCGGCGCTGCTGGCGGCAAGACGGAATAAGGAATGTGTAGAGATGGACGAGATGGAGGACGCCATAGATAGGGTAATAGCCGGTCCGGAGCGTAAGAGCAGGGTGTTAAACGTAGAGGAGAAAAGAACGGTGGCCTATCATGAGTCTGGCCACACCCTGGTGGCGGCCTTACTGCCGAACACGGACCCGGTGCATAAGGTGTCCATAATACCAAGGGGCTCTGCAGCGCTGGGCTATACGCTTCAGTTACCCACGGAGGACAAATACCTAACCACCGAGTCGGAGATTCTGGATACGCTGTGTGTCCTGTTGGGCGGAAGGGCGGCGGAGTCGTTGGTGTTTGAGGAGATTTCCACCGGTGCGCACAATGACCTTGAGAAAGTTACGCGCCTGGCGAGAGACTACGTATGCAAGTTCGGCATGAGCAAAAAGCTTGGACCACAGACGTTTGGCAGGCAGTCAGGCAATATCTTCTTAGGTCATGACCTGGTGCAGGAGAAGGAATATAGCGAAAACACGGCTATCCTTATAGATGAAGAAGTCTCCAAGATTATAAAGAACAGCTACGAAAAGGCCTATCGGCTGATATCAGAAAACAGGGACAGACTAGAGCTTCTTGCCCAGAGGCTGGAGGAGGAAGAGATACTGGAAGGTGAGACCGTGGCAGAGCTTCTGGGTATCGAGGAGAGAGAAAAAGAGAAGAAGGAAAAGTACGAAAAGAAGAAAAAGGTGGTACAGGGCGTTACGACATTCGACTCCGAGGGCCCGGGCAGTAAACCGCAGGGCTGAAGGTGACCAAAATTTAGTAATTTAAAAAGCAGGCTTTAAGCCTGCTTTTTTATTATCCAATGCAGGTGTGCCATACCCCACGGCTTCTGCCCAAGACATTTCAGGGTTTCATACACAGATGTTTGAAAGGGCGCTTTCTCGTATGTTTTCCATAAAAATTTTGTGCTGTGCCAGCATCTGCCGCGTATTTCTTATGACATCTTCCTCGGAGAGTTTTATGCGGGCAACTCCGCTTTTTACGGCTGCAGTAGCCACAGCGGCAGCAACCCTGGGGCCTACCTCCGGGTCAGTGGCCTTGGGGACAATGTTCTCCTCGCTCAGACCATTTTCTTCGGCAATCTTGGCGAGGGTCTCGGCCGCAGCCAAGATCATTTCTCTGTTAATCTTCTTCGCCCTGACGTCCAGCGCCCCGCGGAATACCCCCGGAAATCCCAATACATTATTTATCTGATTAGGGTAGTCGCTCCTGCCTGTAGCCACTATCCTTGCCCCACCCTTCTTCGCCTCCTCCGGGGTGATTTCCGGTACCGGGTTTGCCATGGAAAAGACAATCCCACCCTTGTGCATTCTTTTTATGGCATCGCTTTTAATCCACGGCCCGGTCTTTGTGGCCGTTACGAATGCATCGGCATCCTCCAGGGCCTCATATAAGCCGCCCTTCTTTTTCTCAGGGTTCGTGTTTTGTGCAATCTCTTCTTTCCACTGGTCCATGCCGCCCTCCCGGTCTTTATAGATAATACCCCCCGTGTCAAAGACAATCATATTTTCCCCACGGATTCCGCCCTTTAAAAGGAAGCGGACAATGGCCATCCCCGCGGCCCCGGTACCGCCCACCGTTACCCTTACATCTTCTGGCTTTTTGCCAATCACCTTCAGGGCGTTTATCATTCCGGCCAACACTACCAGGCCCGTACCGTGATGGTCATCGTGCCAATAAGGAATGTCCAAGGTCTTTTCCAGCGTGTCGGATATATGGAAACACTTGGGCTTAGATATGTCTTCGAGGTTAATCCCCCCGAAGGTGGGTCTTAACAGATGAATCAGTTCTATTATTTTATCAGCGTCTTTGGTGTTTATACAGATTGGGACGGCGTCTACGCCGCCGAAGAGCTTGAAGAGCAGTGCCTTGCCCTCCATAACGGGCATGGCTGCCTCCGGCCCTATGTCTCCCAGGCCCAAAACCCGCGTCCCGTCACTAACGACGGCTATAAGATTACCCTTATTTGTGAACTCGTATGCAGAATCTTTGTCCTTAAGAATTTGTCCACAAACGGCGGCCACCCCTGGGGTATAGTAATAGGCCAGGTCCTCATGACCCTTAAATGGCACCTTGCTGACGACCTGTATCTTTCCCTTATAGGACTTATGGAGCTCTAATGCCTTCTTGTATATTTCCTCGGTTTTCAAGGCTCCTCCTGATAAAAAGGTTGTTGCAGACGGGACTGATTTTATTGGGTGAAGACCCAAAAAGCAATCTTTTGCTTAAAAGGAGACCCTGAAAGACTCGGATGTCCTGCCTGTATGGGCCTGCTTACCGCAGTATATCGAAGTCCGTATCTGAGAATGGGGCGTTATCTATTGACATCCTGTCAGTTATTTATATGATAGTGACCGTTTACCATAACTCGGTATTTTAGGTTGGAAACCTCTTGTAGGGGCTTGATTTATTAAGCCCTTCAAAAGCGGATGCGATAAACGCATCCCTACATTTGAAATGGAATAGATGAAAATACAGATTTTTGCAGAGGTCTCTTGTCATAAGGAAGTTATTTTATATGGGGGTGTCTCTTATGTTTAGAAAACTCTCTTTTGCGGCGGTATGTACGGTACTATTTGCAGTTGTCTCTCTTGGTGTCGGACAGGGTACGTGGGTACTGAAGGGCAGCAGCACATTTGCCGAAGAGGTGGCAAAGAAATGTGCGTGCAAATATGGGTGCTCTTGTGAGCACTGCAGGGGACAGTCGTTGGAATGCCCGTGCGAGAAGGAGAAGAAGGCGAAGTGTGAAAAGTGCAGACATGAAAAGTGTCCAACTGACTGTAGCAAATGCCCTGACTGCGCAATAGAGAGACAAAAGGATAAGCCGTCTGGATATTAAGCCTTGTAAGAGCTTTAGAATGGGCATCTTAGCCACACGCCTGAGCGGCTTCACGGACTTGACGGCAGGATATTCTGTCTATTCTCGCCAGGCTTGGGTGTACCGTAGTCGAGCAGGTAAAAAGTAGGCACAAAGAGGGAATGTGGCGTTGACGCTCTATTAGGTAGGTCCAGGAGTGCCCGTGCAGCAACAAAATGAGGCAGTCTGGCAGAGGGCGCTTTTCAAGTATCACAAGGGAGGCCGTGGGAGAGCTTTCTTAGGTCTCCTTTTGTTTTTGGCTGAGAAGAGAGTCTTGAAAAATTACCCCAATACTCTGTGTCACTCTGAGCGAGGTTAAGAATCTTGTATGGGCACGTTGTTCGCCTAAGGCAGATGCCCCTACAAGTTGCCATTCTGCTCCACCAGAATGCTCCGCCTAAGCCTGAGGCGGAGGCAGAGTTTCTCAGGGTTCTCGAGAAGTAGGGTCATGGAAAAGTATATCGTCTTAATCATCTTTATCGCCTCCTATATCGGGTTTATATTTATTCCGAGTCACCACGCCCTCTGTGCCTGTGTGGGTGCCTTACTGCTTGTTTTATTGGGGGCGATGGGCCCGTGGGATGCCCTGGCGGCTATTAACTGGAACGTTATGGGCATCTTTGTAGGAACGCTGGTCTTAGCGGAACTCTTTATACTTTCTAAGGTGCCGGCATACCTTGCCGAGCTTCTGGTAAACAGGTCGGGTAATGTATGCGTGGCTATGCTCTTTGTATGTGGACTGACCAGTTTTCTGTCTATCTTTGCAGCAAATGTTGCAACCGTCCTTATAGTTGCGCCTGTGGCGCTGGCGATTGCCGACAGGCTCGGCGTCTGCCCCACCCTGTTTATCATATCTCTGGCTATGTGTTCTAACCTCCAGGGTACGGCGACACTTATTGGCGACCCGCCCAGTATGATCCTTGCCGGCGATACGGGGATGACCTTCAACGACTTCTTCTTCTACCAGGGCAAGCCCAGCATCTTCTTCGCGGTGGAGCTGGGGGCGCTGGCGTCCCTTGGTGTCCTCTATCTTTTATTTAGAGGGTACAAGCAGCCGGTGGAAGTAATGGAGGTGGAGAAAGTTCGCTCTTGGGTGCCTACATGGATGTTGGTGCTTCTCATAGTTTCCCTGGCTGTTGCATCGTTCTTTAATTCCGAGTCTAAGTACCTTGCGGGTGCAATATGTATGGTCTTTGGCGTAGTTGGCCTCCTATGGTATGAGACCTCGTTTGGCGGCAACATGCGGGAGTTCATTACTGTACTTGATTGGAGCACAACCTTCTTTCTGATGGGGGTGTTCGTCCTCGTAGGCAGCTTAAACACTGTGGGTTGGATTCACGACATTGCCGTAATTATGGAGGATGTCAGCGGCGACAACCTGTTTAGGGCGTTCTTCCTGATAGTGTTTTTGTCCGTCATTCTTTCTGCCTTTATTGACAATATCCCATATATTTTGGCAATGCTTCCTGTAGCGCAGCAGCTTGGACAGGATATACACGGCTCGCAGACACTTCTGGTCTTCGGGCTTTTGATAGGCTCTTGTCTCGGAGGCAATATCACCCCTATCGGCGCCTCAGCAAATATTGTAGGTCTCGGGTTCCTTAAAAAACGAAATATACACGTGTCGTTTATGGAATTTGTTAAGATAGGGCTGCCGTTCACCATAGCCGCCGTAGTGCCGTCGGCCATATTCCTCTGGATTGTATGGAAATGACGGTATAGCTTATCCGATGTATGCGTAACACGGAGCGGCGGTAAATGAAGTCCGTAAAAGGTGCGGGTTGATATATGAAAGCTCTGCAAGGGTTTCTAAGCCAATTTGAATGGAAAAGCCTCGTCCAAAAAGGGTTTGTACTGTGTGATTATAGTGGCAGAGCTTGCTCTGCGTAAGTTTGCTACCGCTAAGTCGAGCGAGCTTGACCGCTACAGTTTAAAAGGCAATTAGATTAAATTTTCAGAGGTCCTATATAGTATTTTATTGCGGTTGGTCTTTCCGAGCGGGTTGTATAGAGATATGTACAAGCGGAAACTGGCTTGGTGCTTTTTTGTGCTGGTTTTGTTGATTGGTGTGCCGAAAGATGAATTGTGGTGCGAATCCCTTTCGGAACAGGGGGTTGAGGGCGTTACCGGAACTGCTGCAAATGAAGACAGTGACGGGTCAACCACGCAAGGGCGGAAGCAGGGCGAGACATATTCGGGAACCGAGGGAAATAATGATGAGGGCGTAATAGAAGAAGAGTTTCCGCTGGACGAGTGGGAGGAAGAGGAGACGGATAGAGGGACTTCCAAGGAGGTTGTCCCCGAGAGAAAGGAGAACAAGCAGTCTGCGGGCTTTTACAGGCCAGGCGTAATTGAATCTAGTTAAGATGTAACGAGACCTCTGAAAAAGTCAAATTTTGGAGTCTCCGCCGGAGGCAGATCTGCCTCCGGCACGACATTGACCGTGTCAATGGGCATTTAAGACACACCCCTTTCTCCCCTCTTAAAAGAGGGGACGGGGGTGTGTATCCCAGTGACTCGGTCGCTGTACTCCATAAACTGCAGTTATTTGTTTGAAGAACTGGAGGTAGGGCGATGGAGACGACTAAGGCCAGAGTTCTTTTAATAGACTACGAAGAGACCCACCGGAACATATATGCGAGCTTCTTAAGATACGAGGGTTATAGCGTAACCACGGCCCCTGACGGTATAGAGGGTATCGGTCTTTTGAGGAGGGGCCGCTATGACCTGGTTCTCTGTTCGACAGAGATGCCTTATATGTCAGGTATTGATGTGGCGAGAGCAGTTAAGGAATTTTCTGCTGATGGGAGAAGGAAACCTCCAATTATACTTATGACGAGCAGAAAACGCCAGGTTCTCCAGGAGGAGATAAGGGATAATGGTATAGATATGGTCATGCCCAAACCCCTAAAGCTTGACTATCTCTTGGAAACTATTAAGACGTTGTCCGGTGCGTAACGGGCGTGTAGGGGGCGGGACGGAGAGTCGGAACGGACTGCCCATTGTAGGGGCGTAATATATTACGCCCCTATTCCAAAATTTTGTATTTTTAGAGGCATCATATTCAGAGACCTCTGCAAAAGTACCAAAATTGAAGGTGTAAATGTAGCTACACCCTTTATGGGTGCGTATAATCCGCCTCAGGCGGACTAAAGCCTGCGGCTATCCTTACATTGATGATTAGACTACTTTTCCAGAGCTCTCATTCATATTTTCTTGACAAAACTTATTTCTGGTGCTATCTTTCTTCCTCTTTTATTGGTACGGCATCTTTGTTTCCAGATACTTGGGCAGGAAAAAATGCAGACCTCTCAGCGCAGCTCATCACCGGTAGCCCTGGCTGGCTACGGTCTTATGATAATTGTGGCGGCCGGTATCGGGGTGGTGCTTGCGCAGAAGTTTGAATCAATTGAGAAGATTCCGTTCCATGTGGGACTGGCTGCCGTAATTTTTACCGTTACTTACGGTGTCATCCTTTCGGAAAAAATCCACCGCACCATCGCCGGTATCGGCGGGGCTGTGGCAATGGGTCTTGCAGGACACTGGCTGGGTTTCTATTCCCAGACGGATGCAGTATCGGTCATAGACTGGTACACGATAGGTCTTCTCTTTGCCATGATGGTTATGGTGGGCATGCTTCAGAAGACTGGCTTTTTTGAATATCTTGCCATTGTTACCGCAAAGAAGACCAAGGGCGACCCATGGCGTCTGACGCTGCTCTTGGGTACCGTTACTACGGTGGTATCAATGGCGATTGATAACGTTACCACGGTGGTGGTGATAGCACCGGTTACTGTTGCCATATGCGAGATACTGGGCGTAAACCCCATTCCAATCCTTATGTCTGAGGCCCTGCTCTCGGACGTGGGCGGTGTTGCCACGCTGGTAGGCGACCCCCCGAACATGATTATAGGCTCTGTCACAGGTCTCAGTTTCAATTCATTTATTATACATCTCGGCCCCCCTGTACTTTTAGCCTGGTTGGTGTGCTTGGTTGTGCTTAGACTTGTATTGTGGAAGGAACTCTCCCAGAAACCAGAGAATATTGAAGGTCTGCTGAAGATGAACGAGCGCGAGGCAATCACCGACTGGGTTACCCTGAAAAAGGTAATGATTGCCCTGGGTATCGTTATCGGACTATTCTTTTTCCAGGGCAAACTTGGTCTATTCCCATCTAGTATTGCCGTATTTGGTCTTGCCATTGCCCTGCTCTGGGTGCAGCCTAACCCTGACGAGGCGCTCAGGGAGGTGCACTGGAGCGTGCTCCTGTTCTTTATTGCCCTCTTTGTGTGTGTAGGGGGGATAGAGAAGGCTGGCGTGTTGGAGATAATCGGCGGCAAGATTGCCTCGTATGCCCACTCAAGCCCCATGTTCACCTGCACCCTGCTTTTTTTGGTGGCGGCAGTAAGCTCGGCCATTGTGGATAACATACCGTTTACCATTGCCATGATACCTATCATTCAACACCTGGAGACGGAAGGCGTTGCCGTAATGCCGCTCTGGTGGGCGCTGGCCATGGGGGTGGGTTTTGGCGGCAACGGCACACCCATAGGTTCTACCGCCAACGTAGTAACCGTCTCCGTCAGCGAGAGGACCAAATATCCCATTACCACGCGAGTATGGCTGAAGTCGGGAACCACCACAATGGCAGCTTCCTGTGCGGTGGGACTGGTCTTCGAACTAATCTTCTTCGGTTTTTATCAATAGACAGATACCTCTGCAAAATACCCCAAAATGCCGTTCCGAGTCCAACCTCCGGCGGACGAAGAATCTCGTATTTTCCTAAATTTGTACTAAATGTGTATCCGCCTTGAGGCATGGCCAGCACGCTAACATGCTTCGCTCAGAGTAAAACCATGTCATTGGGAGACTTTTGAAGGGGTTTCGTACCGTGTGCCGGTGATCGGTATTTAACTCCTTGACAATGGCCGCAGGGGATGTTATTTTTGTAAGGCCAGTTTCCTGAGTTAGTTGCATAAAATCGAATATACTCGCGGATGTTCAAGAGGTATCCTGATCTTACCTGGCGGGAGGGGTCTTGGGGATCTTTTCCAGGCGCAAAAATGGCGGGGAAAATGGGAAGGGAAAACCACCACCTAGCAAACCTATGGTGGTGCAGATTTTACCAATAGAACTTTGGGGAGATGATAACATGCTTGACGGTTTGCTGGATGGGCTTCAGGAGGCGTCTGGAAGGTTAATGACCTCCAGCGTTATAGGTAAGGCGGCGGGAGCCTTTTTTGTCGTGCTTTGTCTGGTCTCAGGGATTTGCCTGTTGGTTACCGGCATGTATCTGGCGGACCCGGAGGGTTTTGACAAGCGGCTCAGTCAGGTACTCGTAGAAAAACCTGTGGCAGCCAGTGTTGAGAAGACGGCAAAGGAGGAAGGGGAGGCTGCGGAAGAGAAGGTTGCGGAGTAAGTAGCATCGGAAGAAAGTGCGGGGGAATAGCATAGTAATTTAAGGCACGTCATCTGGATATCTGGGAATTAGTATTAGAAGTTTGGTTGAACCCTGTAACTGAACTGGGGCCATGGATGACAAAATTTATGAAGTTTGGTCTTGTCCCCGCAATTATAGTCCTGAGCATCATGGCAATTACCGTGAATATATATTACCGCCTTATTAAAAAACCGTCTCAAGGAGAGGCCGTTACCATAGAAACAGAAAGGGTACAACTTCCGCAACCTGAAAGGATGCGTTAAGTCCGTTGCTCAATTTAACAAGGCTTCTGTTCCTTGCTTTGGTTCACTGCTTTTCATGTTCTTATTGTTTCCCAGTGAGAGGATTATGAAGTCTCTTGGAATTTCTTGTCTATTATCTATTTTAATTGCCTTTCTTCTCTCCTCCTGCGCTACCGAAACCAATAACCACGGTGTTTCGAGTTATCACAACTATCGTGGGATTGACTACTACGAAAAAGGCCAGTTGGACGATTCCATCCAGGAGTTTAAAAAAGCTGTAGAAGTGGGGCCTAATTCTGAAAAGACTCGATCCAATCTTGGGATAGCCTATCATGAAAGTGGGGAGCGAGATAAGGCCACTGTGGAACTCGAAGAGGCGTTGAAGGTCAATCCAAGAAGTGCTGAGGCACGCAGCGCCTTGGGTAATATTTATATGGATGGCGGAAACCTTGACGAGGCCCTTTTCCAGTTTAAGGAAGCCGTAAAGACTGACGAGGACTACGCAGATGCACATAATAACCTCGGTAACGCCTACTGGGCAGTGGGTTGGCGTGAACAGGCCGTCTCAAAGTATAAAGATGCGATAGAACGTAACCCGAACCTCGGTGTCGCTTACGTCAACCTAGGGCGTGCTTATGGGGAAGCGGGTATGCTGGATCAGGCCATAGAAGAGTTGGCAAGGGCTGAAAGACTAAACCCTTACATGCCGGAAGTACATTACTATATGGCGGAGGTGTATTACGATAAGGGTATGTTGAAAGATGCCGTTTCCGAATATAAAAAGAGTATGGAACTGTACGGACAAGATGCCCCTCCTGATATAATAGCCGCAGTCAACAGCCGCGTGGCCCTCGCCCAGTATAAGGCCGGAAATCACGACGAGGCCGTCTCCGGGTTCAAAAAAGTATTAGAGATAGCCCCGGATACGGCACTGGCGATCAAGCCGGAGGAGAAGGCCATTTCTAAAACTTCGTCGGTAGAGATGCAGAAGGAAATGATCCCGAAGGAGAAGGCTTTGGCTGAGAGCTATTCCCTGATGGGAGACAATGACAAGGCACTTAAGCAGTGGAGGGACGTGATTGTCCATTGCCTTGACACGGTAGATGTGCCGGGAACGCATATTGAGGAAGGTACGGTGGAGAAGGCACGGTCTTCTTTCAATGAATTATTTCAAGCGGATGCCATTGGGAGAGAAGCCCAAGGGGTTTACCTCAGGATAGGGCGGGCGTATCTAAAGAGAGGCAACCTGGGGGAGGCCCAACTGGAACTGAAAAGGGCCCTCGATATCAATCCCACCCTCTTGGAGGCACGATTGGAGTTGGTTAAGATTCTTATTAGAAAAGGAAGTCTGGAGGAGGCGTCTCTAGAGGCCAAAAGAGCAGAGTTACTCTACCCGAGTAATGAAGAGGTCGAGATCCTTCTTGGGGATATATGCCTAAAAAGAGATATGCTTGGGGACGCGAGGGTGAAGTATAATGAGTCGTTAGAGTTATCTCCTCGGTCGGTAAGGGCCCACAACAATCTTGGCGTAGCATACGTTGGTCAGGGTAGGCTCGACGACGCCGTCATGGAATATCTGGCTGCCATTGAGTTAGACCCGACATCGCCCAAGATACACATGAATCTCGGCAGGGCATACTACAGGAAGGGCATGAAAGAGGCAGCGGACCTCGAGTTTGACAGGGCGCTGGAGATTAACCGTAATCTGGCTGGTGCGTATAAAGGCAAGGCCATGATTGACGAGGATGTGGGGAGGTGGGAAGAGGCAATAAGCGGTTACGAACAGGCGCTTAAGCTTTTTGGTGAGGATAAGTATTTGCAGAAAGCTGAAATACATGACCACCTTGCCGCCATCTATTCTAAGAAGTCCATGACAAAACAGGCTATCAGTGAGCTGCTTGAGGCGGTGGAGTTGAGGCTGGCTGCAGTTAGAAATTATGATGCCTTGGGGCTTCATTATTACAATAATGGTTCGTTTGAAGAGGCCGTGAGGTATTGGGGAAAGTCTGTGAGTCTTAACACAGTACTGGCTAAGAGGTATGAAAGACTTGGAACATATTACTCACGTGCAGCAATGTATGATGAGGGGATTCTTGTTTACAAAAATGCGGCCAGCATGTATCGTCGGAATGAAAGTAAGGCTTTGATGCATTACAACGTAGCTGATATTATGTTGGAAGAAGATTTACTGGAGGGCGCCATTTCAGAATACGGGAAGGCCGTAAAATTAGACCCGAAGCTAGCCAGGGCCCATACGGGGCTGGGGTTGGCTTATGATAAGAAGGGTATGCTGAAGAGGGCGATTCATCACCATAAGAAGGCATTGGAGATAGACCCTAACCTGGCCGAAGCCCATAAGAACCTTGGTTTGTGCTATCATAGACAGGGCTTGAGCAAGGAAGCAAAAAAAGAATTTGCCATATACAATAACATAACACTAAAGGAGCAGTATCGATGAGAATGCCTTTATATGCGGTCCTGGTAGTGCTTATTTCGGGTTGCGGCATGACGGGCAGCGGCGGTAAACAGACAAGGATGGATGCCACGGAACAGCAAGTGGCGGTGGTGATTGAAAGGCTTGGGACCATTGAGGAAGCCAACGAGGAAGTCATGAAAAACATTGAATCGCTTTCTAAGGATAAATCCACCAGCCAGAGATTGTCTGTTTTGGAAGAAAAGCAGGCGAACATGGAGAAGATGCAGTTGGAGCTGATTTCCTACCAGGAATCACTTAAAGGTTCTTTAGCCAAGATGCGTGAATATACGGAGGCACTCAAGCAGAAGGTGGATGAACTGGCTGGGAAGCAAGAGGCGGAGGTTACCGAAAAGAGACGCAGACTTCTGGAGGAAAGGCTGAGACAGGAGGTGGATGAAGACGTAAAAATACAAGAGATACCGAGAGACAAGATAATAAAAATAGAAAAGCCTCCGGCGCAACCCAAAATAGAGGAAATGCCTTCGCCACCACCCTTGGTAGAGGAAATGATTACGGCCATGCCGAAGGCCGAAGAAGGGACATCCAAACAAAAGGCTACTCCGGAACCGCCAAAGGTTGAAGAAGGGGCGCCGGGTGACGTTAAACGAAAGGCTGCCTCGGAACCGTCAAAGAAAGAAGGAGCGGCTGAAGGTGGTTTTATCCTGGAGGATTTCTAGGGGCTGGCAGGGCTTCTAAAAATTGACTACGGTCCAGCCGTTTATTTTTGCATATAGCCTCAAGCCGGGGTGTGGGTTTACCGCAACGGGGTTGCCTACCATATTGAGGAATTTTATATCGGAGAAGTGGTCGGCATAGGCGTAGGAGTCTGCAAAGTTTATTTTCATCTTTAGGCCCAAGTCTTCCAGTAGCTTGACCTTGCCCTGGCCGTAGGCATGGGTGCTCTGTATCTCACCCGTGAGCCGTCCGTCAACCCTTTCAAGACTCGTGCCTATAGCTACATCCGCCTTACAATAGTCCTTAAATTGCTTTACCAGCACATCGAGCGTACCCGATAACAAGACGATAGTGTAGCCGGAGTCTTTCATTCTTTGAATCTCTTTAAGGGCCTCCACGGATATGTGGGGCCTTATCTCGCTCTGGAAACACCTTGCCGCCTCCGCCTCCAGTACCCTTTCATCTTTCCCCTTTAGGTAGGATTTGTTTTTCTTGATGTATATACCGTTTAAGCTGAACAGTTTTGTCAGAAAGGTGGATACAAAGCGGATTATGTCCCTGGTGGTAACG
>MHZB01000035.1 GCA_001828605.1 Planctomycetes bacterium RIFCSPLOWO2_12_FULL_50_35
GCCTTCCTGAAGCGGCTCTTTCTGTTTCCCCAGAAGCCCTCGGCTTGTTTTAATAGTCTCTTTCTGCGGAGTCTCTTGGCTACTCCATTTCGTGCCCTTGGCATCCTACAATCTCCCTTCTGAAACGGGCAGGTACATTTCAGGCGTTGTGTCGTTGACACACGGCCATGCAACACCTGCCACAAAAATCCCTAAACGACGTCTACCGGACTACTGGCCTAACAGCCGTTTTATCGTTCTGGCCCGGACTCCTGTAATCAGAGCCTTTTTCCTGAGCCGACGGCACCGCTTGGCGTTCTTGGTAGACATAAGATGACTCTTAAACGGCTTGGCATGCTTTACCTTGCCGCCTGCGGTAATCTTTACCCTCTTTGCTAATCCCTTGTGTGTCTTTATCTTCGGCATCTGGGGAAAACCCCTTGGTCTGTCATTTGGGTGCCAGTATTATACCCATGCGGCGCCCATCCATGGCGGACGTTTTTTCTATCTTAGCAACGTCTTCCAATGCCTTGATAAACTCGTCCAGCATCCCTTTTGCGCTCTCGGTATGCATCCGCTCTCTGCCGCGAAAGATCATATTTACCAAAACCTTATCCTTCTTTTCAAGGAATTTCCTGGCCTGACGAATCTTTGTCTCCAGGTCGTGGGCATCGGTCTTGGGCCTCAGCCGCAACTCCTTTAAGTGTGTAACGTGCGGTTTGTGGTGAGCCTTCTTCTGTCTGTACTTGAACTTGCCATAATTCATCAGCCGACAAACAGGCGGGGTTGCTTCCGCGGCAACCTCTACCAGGTCCAAATCCGACTCTCTGGCCTTCTTCAGTGCCTCCTCGCGGGGGACAATGCCGAACTGCTCACCGGCCTCACCAATAAGTCTTACCTCTCTGGCAGCAATCCTTTCGTTAATCCTAGATTTCTGTGAAATAGAGAATCACCTCACTTTCTTGTAATAGTCGTAAATTCAGATTATACTTTCTCATTAATCTCCCTCTCCAGGCGCTCCAGAAGCTTATCCACCGTGCACTGTCCCTCGTCGCCGTTTTTTCGAGTCCTTACGGACACCAGTCCATTCTCCATCTCCTTGCCGCCGACTATCAGGAGATATGGGACCTTCTCCAGGGTTCCTTGCCTTATCTTATAGCCGACCCTCTGGTTGGTGTCGTCGCACTCTGCCCGCAGGCCGTGTCCCTCAAGTTTCTTCTTTACGGTATGGGCATAATCGTTGGTTGCCTCGGAGACGGGCAGCAACCTTACCTGAACGGGCGCAAGCCACAGCGGGAAGTCTCCACCGTAATGTTCAATAAGGGTGCCGAGGAAACGTTCCATGGCGCCAAGCACGGTGCGGTGTACCATTACTACCCTGTGGTCTTTTCCGTCAGGGCCCCTGTAGTGCACGTCGAAGCGCTCGGGAAGGTTAAAATCTACCTGGATGGTCGGTCCCTGCCAGCCCCTGCCGAGGGCGTCTTTTACCTTAATGTCTATTGATGGGCCGTAGAATTTGGCCTCGCCCTCGCCCACGTAGTAGGGTAAATCTTTTATCTCAAGCGCCCTCCTCAATGCCTGTTCAGCCATAGTCCATGTTTCGTCCGTACCGATGTACTTTTCTTTCTCGCCTCTGCCTCTGACGGCGAGTTCTATCTCGTATTCCTTAAAACCAAAGGAGGTAAGCATGTATTTGGCCAGGTCTATTACCCCTACTATTTCTTCTTCCAACTGCTCAGGGGTGCAGAAGATGTGGGCGTCGTCCTGGGTAAACCCCCTGACTCTGAGGAGGCCGTGCAGGACCCCGGAGCGCTCGTATCTGTAGACCGTGCCCAGTTCTGCAAACCTTAACGGAAGGTCGCGGTAACTCCTCATCTCGGACTTGAAGATGAGTATGTGGAAGGGGCAGTTCATGGGCTTTACCAGATACTCGGCGGTCTCCACTTCAAAGGGACTGAACATGCTTTCTCGGTAAAAACCCCAGTGTCCGCTGGTGTGCCAGAGTCCGGACTTGGCTATGTGTGGGCTGTATACCACCTGGTAGCCCCTTTTATAATGTTCGTCGCACCAGAACCTTTCGATTATGTTGCGTATGCGCGCGCCTTTCGGATGCCAGAGTACCAGCCCGGCACCGACGTCGTCTTTGATGCTGTATAAATCCAGCTCCTTTCCCAGATGTCTGTGGTCGCGTCTCTTTGCCTCCTCGAGCAGCTTCAGGTATTTATCAAGTTCCTGCTGCCGGAAGAATGCCGTGCCGTAGATGCGTTGCAGCATAGGGTTTGTTTCTTTACCCCTCCAGTAAGCGCCAGCTACGCTGAGGAGCTTAAATGCGGGCGCGCGGCCTGAGCTGGGTATATGCGGACCACGGCAAAGGTCCAAGAACTCTCCCTGTGTGTAGAAACTGACCTCCTCTCCCTCCGCGATGTCGCTGATCAGCTCCATCTTGTAGGGCTGACGTTCCACCTCCATCTTTTTTATGGCCTCGTTCCTGGACAGGGTCTTTCTGCTAAAGGAGATATCCTCCTTTATGATCTTTCTCATCTCCGCTTCTATATTTGCCAGGTCTTCCTCGGTTAACGGCCGTTCTAGATGAAAGTCGTAGTAGAAACCGTTTTCTATGGTGGGACCGATACCCAACTTTGCCCCGGGAAAGAGCCTGCACACGGCCTGTGCCATTATGTGGGCGGTGCTGTGACGAAGGATCTCCAGGGCTTCCGGAGAGTCCTCGGTTATTACGGAGAGGGATGTGTCACGGGTGAGAGGAAAGCTCAGGTCAACCAATGTGCCATTGGTCTTACCGGCTAGGGCCTTCTTCTTAAAGGGGCCGCCCAGGTCTTCGGCGACCTCACCAACGGTGGTTCTCTCTCTATAGGTCTTTTCTAAACCGTCCGGTAAAACTACCTTTATCATAAATTACCGTAAAAATTTTCCGCATGGTGGGCGATACTGGATTCGAACCAGTGACCTCTTGCGTGTCGAGCAAGCGCTCTAGCCAACTGAGCTAATCGCCCGTAAACACATGGCTCAAAATGCTAACACAAATGATTTTAGGTGTCAAGGAGTAAAAGCATATCAAAGAAACGTTGCCGTGGATAGTAACACTTTACAGGACCAAGACTTAGTTTAGTGCAAGACCGGCCTCCCAAACGCCTTCCTCAGGGACATGAACAGCTCTCTCAGTACCAGGCGCTTGTCTTCTAAGGCCTTTAGGTGAAATGGCAGTACACAGCCGCAGCGCGTGCAGTCGGCCATGGGGCCCATCATACAGGGCCTTTTCTCACGGCCTTGAGGGTCGAAGCAGAAAGACACCTGACTAAACAGGCAGTCGCGGGTTATGGCCTGACACCTGTCGGACCGCATCATTTCAAATACTTCATTGGGGAGAAAGATAAAGTCTCCGTGTATACCCTTCAATCTTATAAGGTCGTCTATAACCCTGTCCCGTAGCTCCCAGCCTGGCCATAGGTTATCGTTTTCGAGGCCCTTCACGGGGGTGTAAAACTGGAAGAGCACTCCCCTTACACCACCCCTCTCACGCCATTCATCTACAAAGGTTTCTACGCCCCTGTAGTTCTCCCTGGTAATCACCATGGACAGTAATATCTTTAGGTTCGGCCTGTTTACGTTTTTCACTATTTTGTCATACGTACCCTTGCCCCGCATCGAGTCGTGCATCTCGCGGGGGCCATCTATTGATATGTAAAAATTTACGTCAGGCCAGAAGGGAAGCTCAATCGTCCCGTTAGTGGTAACCAGGTTTGATTTAAAATATCGCATGCCCCTTTCGATTAGACTCTTTCTAAGAAGCGGTTCACCACCGATCCAAGAACACTGATAAAAGGGGAATCCCTCTTTTTTCAGCCCCTCAAATTTTTCAATCCACTCATCATCCGTGAGCTCCGGCTCTGACTCGTAGTCGTGGGCGTAGAAATAACAGTGGCGGCAACGCAAGTTGCAGCGGTTAGTTACGTCTATTGAGCCTATTGCCCCCTTGGGCTTGCCGAAGATGTCAAAACGGGCAAGGTCGTATACCTTGAAGAGGAATTTGGCACCCTCTTTGCCCATTATCCTGCTTGAGATGTCAAAGAGGTTGTCCCGCAGACGTCTTTGCTCTGTTATCTGTAGCTCTTTTTCCTTTACGCTAACCATATACCCTTCCGCTGCATAAATGGAAACAAATTTACGGCGAAAAAGCAATAGAATTTCATCAGATGCCCACCCCACCGAAGCAACTATTCTCTTATAATTGGCATTTGCCTACTTGACAATATATAACGATTCGGTTTAATAGGGTTTATGAATCTTTTAAAATAAGAAAACAACGGGGAGTCTTAAAGACCATGACATACACGGCGAAGGTACGTTACGGTCTGATGAAATTCGTGAAGGATTTCTGCTCGGATTTACCAGACCTGAGGATCGGCGACAGAGTGATCATAGGCTCCGAGAGGGGTCAGGAGGCTGGAGAAGTCTTGACACCTCCCAGGGAGGTTCACGGGTGCGACTGCAGCTCGTGTCCCAAACTGGTGCGCAAGACGACGGAGGAGGACGAAAAACAGCTTGAACAGATAGAAGAGGAACTGATACCCAAAGAGTATCGGTTCTGTGCGGAGAGGATACGTGAGCTGAAATTGCCCATGAAGCTCACCTCGGTGGAGCATCTCCACGACGCAAAGAAGATCATTTTCTACTTTGTGTCCCAGGGCAGGGTTGACTTCAGAGAACTGGTAAAGGACTTGGCCAGGGAGTACAAGACCCGTATCGAGATGAGGCAGATAGGGGTAAGAGACGAGGCAAGGCTCCTTGCCTCATACCAGCGCTGCGGCAGAGAACTCTGCTGTAAGACATGGATGAAAGACCTGGAGCCGGTTACGATGAAGATGGCGAAGAACCAGAAGGCAACCCTCGACCCCTCAAAGATCTCGGGCAGGTGCGGAAGGCTCATGTGCTGTCTCCGCTACGAAAACGGCGTCTACGAAGACCTGAAATCCACCCTGCCGAAAAAGGGGTGCGAGGTATCTACGCCCCACGGTAGGGCAAAGGTCCTGGACTATGAGATACTGAGACAGAAAGTAACCGTCCAGACAAACGATGAACGCATCCTGTTTGTAGACGCAAAGGACATCATAAAATCAAACGATGGAAACAGACAAGCCGTTGGGTAAAGGAAGTTTTTACCTCACCACTCCCATCTACTACGTAAACGATGCACCTCACATAGGACACTCATACACGACCGTTGCCGCCGATGCCTTGGCACGATACGAGAGGCTGAAGGGGAGGGACGTGTTCTTCCTTACAGGTACGGATGAACATGGACAAAAGATTTACAGGGCTGCCCAGGCCTGCAACGAAACGCCCGAGACGCTGGTAAACCAAGTGGTGGAGAGATACAAATGTCTGTGGAAAAACCTCTTCGTATCAAACGATGATTTTATAAGAACCACCGAGCCCAGGCATACAAGGCGGGTGCAAAAAGTCTTTCAAAGGTTGTGTGACAAAGGTGACATATATCTGGGTGAGTATGAGGGGTGGTACTGTACCCCGTGCGAGAGCTTTTGGACTACCGGACAGCTGATTGAAGGCAAGTGCCCTGAATGCAGCCGCACCGCGGAAAGGTTGAAGGAAGTGAACTACTTCTTTAAACTCTCCAAATACAGGGATAAGATTCTACAGCACATCGACAGGAATCCGGAGTTTATTCAACCCGAGTCGAGGAGAAATGAGCTCCGGAACCGCCTGTTGGCCGGTGTTGACGACGTCAGCGTAAGCCGCCAGTCGCTGCCCTGGGGCATCCCCGTGCCGATGGACCCTGAGCATACGATTTACGTGTGGATAGATGCACTGCTGAATTACATAACTGCCCTGGGCTACGACGACGAGATGGAGAGGTTCAACAGATACTGGCCTGCAGACGTCCATCTTATAGGAAAAGAGATACTGTGGTTCCACGGTGCCATATGGCCGGCGGTGCTCATGGCACTTGATTTACCGCTTCCCAAAAAGGTCTTTGCCCACGGGTGGTGGACCATTGAGGGACAAAAGATTTCAAAATCGCTGGGCAACGCAATTGATCCCCTTAAGATCACGGAGCAGTACGGGGTGGATGCCTATAGGTATTTTATTCTGCGTGAGGTGCCTTTCGGCATGGATGGTAATTTTTCGTACACTATGCTGGTCCATCGTATAAACAGCGACTTGGGAAACGATCTGGGCAACCTCCTGATGAGGAGTCTTACTATGATAGAGAAATTCTCCGATGGTAAGATCCCGTCACCCCAGGGCACCAGAGAAGAAGACATAAACCTCACGGAAGGCGCCGCCCGTCTGGAGACAAAGTTAGATGAGGAGATGAAGGCCCTCCAGTTTAGCCAGGCATTAGAGACCGTATGGGAGTTTGTGGCCCAAACCAACAAGTATATAGAAGAGTCGAAACCGTGGGTGCTGGCCAAAAAGGACAAACAGGCACTGTCCACGACGCTGTATAACATAGCGGAGGCACTGAGGCTTATATCCATCCACATATCTCCTTTCATGCCTCAAACCTCCAGGGAGATATTCTCACAACTGGGCATACCTGAGGAAGACCGCTTCCAAAGGTCCGAAAGGACCTGGGGGAAACTCAAACCTCTGACCAAAACGAAAAAAGGCAAGGCACTTTTTCCCAGGATAGAGATGTCTGCACAACTGGCATAGTTAAGAGGTGACAGTAACTTGAGCAAGAAGTCAACGTATAAGACCTGGTGGGACAAGCTCTATAGCCTCACCAAAAAGGACCCGCGCTATCCCCTCCCGGCGTATCAGTTTGTGTTTGAGGCCCTGGACCATACCGTACACAGACTTAAAAAGAATCTGGCCAGTCAGTTGGAGCGGGACCGCCACGTTACGGGACAAGAGCTCCTTGATGGAGTAAACGATTACGCCCTCGAACAGTTCGGCTACATGGCCAGGACGGTATTCGAACAATGGGGCACGGTCCGCGGGAAGGATTTCGGAGAAATCGTCTTCAACCTCGTTGAAAATGGTTTAATGGGTAAGACGGAATCCGACAGCAAGAACGACTTTGAGGTAGGTTACGACTTTCAAAAAACCTTAGAAGAGCAATTCGCATTTACGGGTGAATTTGACGTAAGTCTACGATTGGACGATTTCCTCAAGGCAAGATACAAGTAGACTGAGGCCTACGCAAAACCATAATTTAGAACCCCTGAAAA
>MHZB01000036.1:0-25700 GCA_001828605.1 Planctomycetes bacterium RIFCSPLOWO2_12_FULL_50_35
TACATCCTGCGGGCATCCTGCAGGGCCTTTTCCTGGTTTACCAGGGGTGTTATTTCTATCTTGGTGAATAGTGGGAATAGGGGCAACCTTGTGACAATCGCTTCTATTTCGGCATGGTCCTCTGCGTCAAATATGGCGGCTGCGCCCCGCCGTCCGGCCAGCTTACCTCCTGCCAGCACCTTACCCTTTTTCTTCATCCTGTCATAGTACTCCCATTCCTTTATCAAGAGTTCGAAGAAGGATTTTACAGGTATCTGATGGAGTTTTTCTATCTCTACCTTTACTAGAAAGAGCATGGGAGTCTTACCTCGCATTTGGTTAATAATGTTGTAAGGACAGTTACGTCAGAGGAGAACTGTCCTTGCAAGAATCGCCGGGCAAGCCTTCGGCCCGAGCTCAGGCCGAGGGCTCGGCCACTACAACAGTATATGAGGAAAATATTTATGCCTCACATAACCATGCCACCGTCAACGTTGATTACATGCCCCGTGATATAACTGGCGTCGTCTGAGGCCAGGAACGCCACCACGCGGGCCACCTCTTCGGCCTTGCCTACACGGCCCAGCGGAATCAGCTTCAGCATCTCGTCTATGTATTTCTGGTCCAGTGCTTGCACCATCTCCGTTTCAATAAATCCCGGGGCGACTGCGTTTACCCTTACCCCGCGCCTGGCCACCTCCTTGGCAAGGGCCTTTGTAAAGCCTATAATACCCGCCTTTGAGGAGGAGTAGTTCGTCTGGCCCGCCATACCTACAAGACCGCTGACTGAGGTTATGTTTATTATGGAGCCGCTCCTCTGCTTCATCATGGGCACAACTGCGGCCTTAGAACAGTTGAAGACGCCGCTCAGATTAGTGTCTATTACGGCCTTCCAGTCCTCTTCCGACATCATCATCAGGATTTTATCTCTGGTTATGCCGGCATTATTTACCAGGAGGTCTATCCTGCCGAGTTCTTTTATGGCGTTATTTACCATCTCCTTGGATTGGTTAAAGTTGGCAACATCACTTTGCATTGCCAGCGCCTTTACGCCCAGCTTCTTTATCTCGCCCTCAACCTCTTTTGCCTTTTCTACGTTCTTGGCGTAGCTGAAGGCTACGTCTGCGCCGTTTCTGGCAAGCTCAAGGGCTATTGCCCTTCCTATACCCCTGGTACCACCTGTGACGATTGCTACCTTTCCTTTTAAAGACATGTTGCATTCTCCGGGTTTCAAATTATGGTAGGGGCACGCCACGGCGTGCCCCTACGAAGCCATTATTTATAGAGACCGCTGAAAAAGTCTGCAAGTGTCATTCTGAGGAAGTGAAAACGATCGAAGAATCTGGTATTTTAGAAATTCTTCGCTTCGCTCAGAATGACATAGAGTGTCAGGGTGGCTTTTTCAGGGGTCATATAGTAAGTCCAACCTTAAAGCCCTCATGGATCGCCTCCATTGCGGTCCTTACCTTTACGCAGTCACCGATAGTGTACACCTCGGGCACAAGCCCGTTGAGATGTTTGGATAGTGAGTCGTTAGGGACGTAACCGGTCGCGATTATCACTATTTCTGCAGGTATAAAGGTCTCCTGTCCCTCCTTCTCATACAAGACGCCGCTTTCGGGTTCCTCTTTGATTTCCTTTACCTTTACACCCGTAACGGATTTTATGCCTGCGTCCTCCATTTCCCTCTCCATTACCCAGCGGGTAGATATACCAAAGCCACCGCCCACCCTTCTCTTTATATCGAGGATGGTGACGCTTCTATGACCCCTGGCCGTCCTCTCCAGGGCGGTCGGCAGGTTTATTATCTCGTTCCTGAGCAAGAACAGCGCCACTTCGGGTTTCATGCTGCCCAGCTTGGCTACGTAAATGGCCGTCTCACAGCCTACCGTCCCGCCACCTATTATAACGACCTCTCGGCCTACCGGCACCTTTCCGTCCAATATGTCCCTTGCAAGCGCCACGTTCTTTCCGTTTATGCCGGGGATTGGTGGGATGGATGGGATTGAACCGGTAGAGAGTATAAGCACGTTTGGTCTCTCTTTCTTGATTGTCTCCGGGTTTGCTTCCACTCCCAGGACAACCTTTACCCCTTCCTTCTCTATCTGCCTCTCCAGGTAGGTTATTACGTTCTCAAATTCCTCACGGCCGGGGGGTTTGTAGGCGTAGTAGAGCTGTCCACCGAGGATTTTTGCCTTTTCATAAAGGGTTACGTCATGTCCTCTTTGTGCTGCGACACTAGCCGCCTCCATCCCTCCGGGACCACCTCCTATTACCAGAACCTTTTTCTTTTGTACCGCCGGCTTTATGGTGTATTCCCTCTCCTTTCCTACCCTTGGGTTGTAGAGGCAGGAGACGGGTCTCATGTTGATCAGTTCGTCGAAGCATCCCTGGTTGCAGGCGATGCATGTCCTTATGTCTTCAAACCTGCCTTCCTTGTATTTCTTGGGCAGTTCCGGGTCCGCTATGAGCGGTCTGCCTATGGATACCAGGTCTGCCTGCCCATCCCTGAGCAGTTCTTCCGCTGACGCCAGGTCATTTATCCTGATACCGGCTATGACGGGGACGTCGACATTTTCCTTTATTGTAGACGCAAGGACCACATAGGCCGTTCTGGGGATTGCCATTACCATTATCGGTGTCTTACTTTCGTGCCAGCCCGGAGATACGTGGAAGGCGTCTACCCCAACCTTGGCAAGCTTCTGAGCGATTTCTACGTTGTCTCTAATCTTGAGACCACCTTCCATCAATTCGTCTCCGGAGAGTCTGAAGATTATGGGAAAATCCTCTCCCACGGCCTCTTTGGTGGCCTCTATAGTCTCTATCGCAAAGCGCAGCCTGTTGTCCAGACTGCCTCCATACTCATCCTGCCTTTTATTGGTTATCGGTGAGAGGAATTGGTTGATGAGGTAGCCCATGCCGCCGTGAATCTCAACGGTGTCGAAGCCTGCGTCCTTCACCCTTTTTGTGGCCGACACGTAGCTTTGTATCACCTGTTTTATCTCCGAGGCGCTCAACGCCCTGGGCAGGTCTCTGGCCAGGCGGGTAGGTACGCTTGATGCCGATACGGGCTGCATCTTCGAGAACAGGCTTGAGGCATAGCGCCCACCGTGCAGTATCTGTGCGGCCGTCTTTGCACCGTGTTTGTGCATGGCCTCGGTGAACCTGGTTAGGGAGGGGATGTAGCGGTCGTCATCCAGTCCCAGGATACTCTTCCATGCCTTGCCGTTCTGTTCCGGGTAGCACCCGCCTATAACTATTAGGCCCACCCCTCCATCTGCCCTCTCCGTATAGAAGTCAATGAAACGGTCGTTAACAAAGCCGTCAGTTGAGAAGCCGAGGTCCATGGCCGTCATCACAAGGCGGTTTTTTAGTTGAAGTGTGCCAATATTTGTTGTGTCAAATAGGCTGACCATTTTTGTGTGGTAACGTAAGAAACTAAAGAGGCAGGCCAAGAGAAGGCCTGCCGTGCGGTATTATAACCCCTGGGGATAAAATTACATATCCCTTTTTTCTAGTATAAGGCAGGTGCAGTTTCCACTATAGTCCAGAGAGCTGACCATTGCGACCCTTATGTCCTGACTACGTTTTTCTTGGAGCACGAGATTTAGATTGCATTCCGGGTCCGGCACTTCGTAGCCCATTATGGGGGGGATGGTGGATTTGTCCATGGCCAACAGGCACGAGGCCGTCTGCATCGCCCCGGAGGCGCCGTAACACTCGCCGCTTTGAGACTTTATTGAACTTACCGGGACTTCTTTTGCGCGGTCTCCAAGCAGGGCGTTAATGGCCTTGGCCTCCACTAGGTCCGTCAGTCTGGACGAGTTGCCGTTGGCGCATATAAGTCCCAGGGAATCCTTTGATTGTCCTGCCTGGGCAAGGGCCTGTTCCATGGCGGTTCTTACCCTATCAATCTTTTGTTCTGTGTTGAACTTCTTGGCTCCCATGTAGGTTAGGCCGTGCCCTGTTATCTCTGCGTATACCCGTGCACCTCGTCTGCGGGCAGATTCCATGTCCTCCAGCGTAAATACGTAACTACCCTCGCTTAATATAAAACCGTTCCTACGTCTGTCGAAGGGTACGCTTATCTCTGGTGTGGAGTCCTGTGAGCCTGCCAGGAGTTTTTGCATGAGGAAGATGAGATAGCTGTCGAGTGAGATTTGTTCCACCCCGCCGGTAATGAGCAGGTCTGCCTTGTTTTTTTGTATCAGGCTGAAGGCATCTCCGATGGCGTCTGTGCTGGAGGTGAACCCTGAAGAAACGGTCCTTGAAGGTCCTGTTAGTTTGAGGAATACCGATACAAAGTTTATGGATGAGTTCAGGGCCACATCATAGCTGTCCATGGGGAGGAGCTTTTCCGGGCCGTACTTGAGTATGTCATACGTGTAGTCTGTTGTCTGGGGGTAGTTGCCGAGGGCCGAGCCGATTACTATGCCCGCGTGTTCCAGATTGTGGTCGTTTTGAGTCAGCCCTGCGTCCTCGAGGGCCAGTTTTGTGGCGGACGCAAGGAATTTGGTGCCCTTTGTAAGATATTTGAGGCCCTTGTCGCCAAGATAATCCGAGGGATTTAGTCCCCGTACTTCCGCCGCCAGTTTGCAGGGATAGTCAGAGACGTCCAGGGACGTTATCGGAGCTATGCCGGAAACGCCTCTGGTAAGGTTCCTCCAGAATTCTTCATGCCCGAATCCCAGCGGGGAGATTATGCCAATGCCAGTTATCGCAATCCTTCTCTTCATACTCTACCAAAGACGATGCTGGCATTATTACCGCCAAAGGCAAAGGAGTTGTTCAAGGCGAACTTGACTTCCTTGCTTCTTGCCTCGTTCGGCACGCAATCCAGGTCGCATTCCGGGTCCTTTGTTTCGTAGTTTATGGTCGGCGGGATCCTTCCGGTTCTTATGGATAGGCAGCAGACCACGGATTCAATGGCGCTTGCCGCACCCATAGTGTGTCCTATCATTGACTTTACGGAACTGCAGGGAGTGTCTTGTACCCTTTCTTTGAAGACGGCCTTGAGTGCGAGGGTTTCCATCTTGTCGTTTAGGGGTGTGCCCGTGCCGTGTGCGCTTATATAATTTATATCTTTATAGGAAAGTTCTGAGTTGTCTAGGGCTATCTCCATAGCCCTGATAGCGCCTTCTCCTTTGGGATGAGGTGCCGTCATGTGAAAACCATCGCTGCTGAGGCCGTAGCCCTTTATTTCAGCGTATATATTTGCGCCGCGTTTCTTGGCGTGCTCCAAGGTCTCAAGTATCAGCACTCCTGCCCCAGCCCCTACCACCAGACCTTGTCTGTTCTTGTCAAACGGCTGACATTTTTCCGGTGCCAGGGCCTTCAGGTTGTGGAAGTGTGTGAATTCAGTTTGCGGTACCACGTCACTTCCACCCACTATCATTGCGCTTACCTTTTGGTCCTGCAGCATGTCAAACGCCCAGCACATGGCATGGTTTCCGGAAGAACAGGCATTAATTAGAATGACATTGGGGCCTTCTATTTGGAAATCTTCCGCCAGTTGGGTGGACAGGGTCATCGGAGGATAACTTAGAACCACGTCCATACTAAACCCGGAGGCCTTACTGTCCGGGTGGTCTCTTAATCTGTGCTCAAAGGCAGAGAGTTCTCCGGCAAGTGTTCCCACGGATATTCCTATTTTGTTTCTTTCCAAGCCCCGGTAATCGAGTATGCCGCTGTCTTGAAGCGCCTCTTTGGTAGCTGCGGAGAGACAATCGTAAACGGTATGTCTATTTTTGGTCCCCCTGTTGTTATTGGAATTCAGGCCCTTTAATTCGCAGGCGCGGTGCACCTTATATCTGGAGGTGTCAAAAGAGGTTATTTCTGTAGTACCGTCCTGGGCGTTAAGCATTGCGCCCCAGGATTCTTCTACGTTTGATCCAATGGCCGTTACCAAGCCGAGGCCTGTTACAACTACTTTGGGCATGATATGAATGTTCTCTTCTAAACCTTTGTGGCTATCAGGCTGGATTCGTTAAATCTTTCCTTCTTCCCTATGCGCTCCAGGGCTTCCTGGTATACCCCGGAGGCCTCCAGTTTCTGCAGGTTCTCTATGAAGTGTGCAATAACTTCCCGCCAGTCCCAGTTGACCTTAAGGGCAAACATGGCAGAGTTGTTGTTGTTAAGAACCTCCCTGGAGTTTTGGAACCTTTTTCTAATAACCTCTGGGGACCACAGCCGCTGCTGCAGGCGTTCCAGTCCCTCTGTAAGTTCCTGAATGGATAGATTGTTAAGGATGTGGACGAGGTGGTGGGATGTGTAGTATACCCAGTCATCAGGGAAATTTGTGCGGAAGAGTCTCCCTGCGGCATCCAACCTTTTATAAAGGGGTGTGTTTATAAACGGGCATAATATACCGCAAGTCATTATGTCAAGATTAGAATCCAACACAAAGTCTGCTACCTCATCAAAGGTTTCCACAGTGTCGGCATCGTTGCCGAATATCACCGTCCCCCAGACAGCTATGCCGTGTTTGCGGATGTTCTTGATAGCTTCATAGTATTTGTCTATGGTTATCCTCAGGTTGACGTGCTTATTCATGGATTCCAGAGCATCTTTGTTAAGGGATTCTATCCCTATGAGCACCCCTACGCAGCCGCTCCTGACCATATAATCTAAGGTCTCGTCGTCCTTATATATGTTTAGCGACGTAAAACCGAACCAGTTCTGATAAATGCCTCTTTCTACCATTTCCTTAAAGAGGTCTCTGACCCTTTCGTTGGACTTTTTACTGTGTCCATAAAAGTTTTCATCGGTCAGCACTAGCCCACGGAATTGACCCTGAATGGCCTGCATTTCATCGAGCACGTCTTCGACGGGCCTCTCACGGTATTTTTGCCCCTGTGCCTGCGGAACGGAGCAGAACTCACAATTAAAAGGGCAGCCGGCCGTTGTAGTTATTCCGGAGTAACGATACCCATATTTCTTTTTTAGGAACTCCCTGTCCGGATAAACTATCTTAAGGTTGTCTAACGGCGTGAGACCGCCGTCGTAGAGCTTCTGTAGACGTCCATGCTCAAAATCCGATATAAGCTTGTCCCAAATGGTTATAGCCTCTTTTTTTACAACAGTGTCTACGTGCTGGGCTACCTCATGGGGGTAAATAGTCGCATGCACACCGCCCATTACCACCGGGATTCCACTTTTTCGGCATGCAGCTGCGATTTGGTAGGCTCGCGGGGCTTGATAGCTGACAGACGTTATACCCACCAGATCCGCCCCCTGGAAGGTAATGTTGTTGTTTCCGTCTATGGCAGGCGTCTCGTTCTCGTCTAATACGTCTACCTCCCAATTCTCAGGGGTTAGAGATATCAGGTAACCCAGGTTTACGGGCATCTGGGTTAGTACAGAGACGTTCTCTTCGCCTACGTTCCCTATCGGATGCGGATTTATTAGTACCAGCTTTCTTTTATTTGTCATAATAGTTCTCTTTATGGGTGTTTCTTTATTAAGAACGCTTCACTTAACAGTGCCCACTGTTAAGTCCCACACACAAAACACTCATTACCGGGATGATATGCCGGGCATCAACAGTACCTGCCCCACGGCGTGCTCTTTTGTGTGGGTTATGGAGACGTCCCATGTGTGTATGCCTTTTTCGTTAGCGAGCTCCTTTGCCCTTCCATGGAGTTTAAGATAAGGTCTTCCTGAAGGGTCATTTAGTAACTCAATATCGGTCCACTTCATTCCTGTGCCCAGCGCCTTTACCACGGCCTCTTTTATGGCGAATCTGGCGGCAAGGTGTTCAAACTTGTTTCTCTTAGAGAGGCTGTACTCTACCTCTTTTGGGGTATAGATCCTTCCCAAGAAGGACTCATGACGGGTAAAAAGGTCTCTGATTCTCCCCACTTCCACCAGGTCTATGCCTATGTACACCTTTACCCCTCTAAAGCTCTGCAGGAAAAACATCCCGTGTATGGATTTTATCGGCTGTGGCAAAGATTGTCAACGAGAAATTGATTTATGAGACCCCTGCAAAACCCCTTTATACTGTTGTCATTCTGGGCGAAGCTAAGAATCTGGAAAAACAGGAGATTCTTCGCCGTCAAAGGTGGCTCAGAATGACATTTTGGGGTTTTCAGAGGTCTCTTATGTATTTAGTGAAGGCTATTTCCCTTAATGTTGACAGTTCAAGGGGATACCATATAATGGCCACTTCACATGTACACACTGGAGCTCACAAGGGAAAACCTCAATAAAAATATAGCCCGCCTGGCTATCCCCGCCGCCATGGAGAACATACTGCACATGATGGTATTTATTGTGGATATCATTATGGTCGGCAGGCTTGGGACAGAGGCAATTGCCTCCGTGGGTCTGGCTGGGGCGCTTAATTTTGTGCTGACGATTGTATTTTCCGCAATCTCCGTGGGTACGGTAAGCCTGGTTGCCAGACACATGGGAGCCAGAGAGAAGGCTGCTGCGGAACGGGTGGCCGCCCAGTCCATGTTTTTGGCCATGGTTATTGGTATCTGTGTCGCTCCGATACTCTTCTTCTCTGCCGTAAACGTTCTCTATCTGATGAGTGCAGAGCCGGAGGTGGCGGACCTTGGCGCCCTTTACTTCAAGATAGTCATATGCTTTCTGCCCTGCAGGCTCATCATGCTGGCCGCCAATGCGGCCTTTAGGGGCGCAGGGGATGCCAGAACACCCATGCTGATCACGCTGCTAATGAACTGTACGAACGTTCTCTTTAATTGGCTCCTTATATTCGGCATGTGGATATTTCCCAGGATGGAGGTGGCTGGCGCCGCCTGGGGTACCGCTATATCTTATGTGCTGGGCGCCCTTTTGGCTACCGCTATTCTGTTTGGGGGGAGGGCGCCGATTACGGTAAGGATTGGCGACATGCTGCCGGATTTGGGCGTCATAAAACGCATACTTAAGATATCTATGCCCGCTGCCCTGGATGCATTTCTGACCCAGGCGGGCTATCTGGTCTTTTTAAAGATAGTGGCGATGTTAGGCACGTCATCGCTGGCTGCGCACCAGATAGCCATTAGGATAGAGTCTTTTTCGTTTATGCCGGGTTATGCACTGGCCGTCTCTACCGCCACGCTGGTTGGCCAAAGCTTGGGGGCAAAGAAGATGGACCTGGCACAGCTAAGCATGAGGCGGAGTTGTATCTATGCGCTGGCTGTGATGTGCACGTTTGGCATTTTGTTCTTACTCATTCCGGGTCAATTAGCCAGTATATTTTCGCCCGAAAAGGACGTGCTTGGACTGACCATTATCTGTGTTATGATTGCCGCAATCGAACAGCCGGCCCTTGCCGTCTATATGGTCTACGCCGGCGGACTGAGGGGTGCAGGCGATACGCTCAGCCCGATGATGATTACCATTATAGGCACGCTCTTTTTTCACGTACCCGTTGCGTATCTCTTCGGGATTGTATTCGGCTGGGGGCTTGCTGGAGTATGGTTTGGTGCGGCCCTGGACTGGATAGGCCGCGCCATAGCGGTTTATATCCTGTATCGCAGGGGCAGATGGAGACGGATAGAGGTGTAAACGAATAGATTGTAGGGGCGTAATATATTACGCCCCTACGAAATTTTGGTACTGCTGCGCGACGGCTGAATCAATCCTTCTTTGCCACGTCCTTTTTGACGATGGAGACCCAGTCGGACCACGGCTCCCACTCGACAAACCTGGTCTTGTCGGTGAGCCAGTACTCGGTGCCGTTACGCGTGCGGTTACAGACCATGAAATCAGTGGTCCTTGTCTGCCTCTGAACTACTGTTCTGTAGTAATGACACTCCACCTGGTGGAAGACGATCTTATCCTTGTCCTGTACAGGGATTAGCTCCAGGTCGTCCGGATGTATCTCTCCTTTTTCCAGCTTTTCTTTCGTTACCGCCACCTCGTATGTGAATTTTTCTTCCACATTCAGTGTGGTCATCTCCGGTTTATATACCGCATCCGGCGCGGGGACAGTAGGGGCCTGGCCGGTCATGAATATGTCCCGGCTGTAGGTCCCCTGCACGGTGGTTTCATAGGCTATGATTAAGGAAAGCACGGATACCGCGGATATTGTAAGAAGGTATCCTCTTTTTGAGAACTTCATTGGAACCCTCCCGTTGGCAAATGCCGTCAAGACTTAAAATTTTTGCTATTATAGTCCCGGCTCCATGTCCAGTCAATATACCGTTTGGCGGTAAATGTCTTTCCGTAAAGCGATTGACGCATAAGGCCGCAGGTGTTATAGTTTCGTGGACTAATTTCACGTGAGGAGGCTGATGGAAGAAGCGATACGCAAGGCTGACATACTGATAGAGGCCGTGCCGTATATTAGGGCCTTTAGGGACAAGCTGGTTGTAATAAAACTGGGAGGCAGCGCCCTGGTTGAGGGCAATGTGATGCGCAGGCTTCTTGAGGATGTAATCTTCATGAGGACAGTTGGCATGAGGCCCATACTTGTCCATGGAGGCGGGCCCCACATCAGCAAGGAGTTGGCAAAGAGGGGTAAAGAATTCAAGTTTGTACAGGGTCACCGCGTTACAGACCAGGAGACGCTTGACATAGTGGTGGATGTGCTCATAAATGACGTAAATAAAGGGATATTGCGGGAGTTGGAGAGCTTGGGGGATGGGGGCGTCAGTATGTGGAGGGATGGCCGCCCTCCGTTAAGGGCAAAAAAATACATGACGACGGATGAGAGCGGCAGAAAGATAGACCTGGGCCGCGTAGGGGACCTCACGTCGGTGGAGGAAAAGGCATTTTATAAGGCATGCAAGGCAGGCAAGATACCCGTAGTGCCGCCGATTGCGCAGGGGCGGGACGGACTGCTGAATGTAAATGCCGACAACGTGGCCGCTTTTATCGCCGGTTCCTTAAAGGCGGAGAAACTGGTTTTTCTGTCGAACACGCACGGTATTATGATGGACCCGTCTCGCGATGATTCTACGGTCTCCAGTCTGTCAAAAGCAGAGGTCTTGTCTCTTGTTGAGCGCGGGGTAATAACGGGCGGTATGCTGCCCAAGTCATGGGCATGTCTCAGGGCCATGGAGTCCGGGGTGAAAAAGGCCCATATAATTGACGGCAGGATACCCCATTCTCTTTTGCTTGAAATATTTACGGAAAAGGGCATCGGTACACAGATAGTATTATGAGCGAGCCCGGCAAGACAAAATTCGGCAGATGTTTTATCGCCCTTGGCAACGGGCTGCTGAACTTCTTCCAGACGGTGGGTGAGATGAGTCAGCTGCTGGCGGCAACCATACTGTGGTGCAGGGCGGTGTTCAAGAACCTGGACAAGGTTCTCCCCCAGATGGGCAAGATAGGCGCAGACACGCTGCCCATCGCGAGCCTGACTGCCGTATTTGTCGGCTTTGTACTCGCCCTTCAAACTGGAGTTGCATTAAAGGAATTTGGCCAGGAAGAGAGTATCGGTGCCGTGGTATCTCTATCTATGGCGCGGGAACTTGGCCCGGTTCTGACTGCCATACTGGTTATCGGGAGGATAGGGGCCGCCATCACCGCCGAGATAGCCACCATGAGCGTATCTGAGGAGATTGATGCCCTGAAGACCCTGGGTATCAATCCCGTCCGTTACCTGGTTATGCCCAGGTTCCTTGCCTGCCTTACCATGTTGCCTGTGTTGGTTATCTACGTGAATTTGGTGGGCATGATAGGCGGGGCGGCGGTGTCAAAGGCCAATTTTGGCGTGCCATTTATGGTATATATCGAGAACGTGGAGGAGTGGCTGACTTTTGAGGACATAGCAAAAGGGTTGGTAAAGGCGGCGGTCTTTGGTGTTATTATTTCCATAGTCAGTTGCCACCGCGGCCTGGCAACAGTGGGTGGCCCCGGTGAGGTGGGTCTTGCCACTACTAATTCGGTGGTTTTTTCCTTTGTAAGCGTGTACATCTTCAATTATTTTGTTACAAGGCTATGGTTGGAATAGGTCTTGACGCAAAAGAGACTTTAAACGGCACGGCCATCGAGGTGCGCCAGCTTCACAGATGGTTCAGGGGCAATCATGTCCTCAGGGGTCTTGACCTGAAGATTCGTGAGGGAACGGCTACTGCCATAGTAGGCAGCAGCGGTGCGGGCAAGAGCGTACTGCTTAAACACATGATTGGCCTGACCAAGCCCGATTCGGGCAGTATATTTGTCTTCGGGGAGGAGTTGACGGGTAAGACTGGCATGGCCCTTGAGGCGATTCAGCGGAGGTTCGCAATGGTCTTTCAGGGGTCGGCGCTCTTAAATTCTCTTACGGTCGGACAGAATGTTGGATTGGGCTTGACTGAAGAGCGCAGGCTCAGCAGGAAACAAGTAGACGATATTGTCAGGGAAAAGCTCGCGCTTGTCGGGCTGGAGGGTAAAGAGTCGCAGCTTCCGGGGGAATTGAGCGGCGGGATGAAAAAGAGGGTTGGGATAGCCAGGGCGCTGGCGATGGACCCCGACATCATTCTATTTGATGAGCCTACTACGGGCCTCGATCCTGTGATGGCCGAGCGCATTGACACCCTTATGGCTGACTTGAAGAACAAATTGAGGAAAACGACGGTCATAGTGACCCACGATATGGATTCTGCGTTTAAGACGTCGGATCACATTGCAATGATTTACGAGGGAAAGATAATAGAACAAGGTTCACCGGAGGAATTCTGGCGGAGTACAAATCCTACAATTGAGCAGTTTATAAGCAGGTTCAAGAGACACGGGACCGAAGAGGGCCTTTAAGGGTTCAAGGGTTTAAGGGAGGTGTGTAGTTATGGCTTCGCCGGCGCAGGCAAAAAAGGTCGGCATATTTTTTATCGTCGGTATGGTCATCCTGGGGCTTATAACCTTTAGGGTGGAGCAGGTAGGACGTTTTTTCAAGAAACGCGACGAATATAAGGCCTATTTCCAGGGCTCCAAAGGTCTGAAGAGGGGCTCAAAGGTCTCCCTTTCCGGGGTGAATGTCGGAGAGGTCAGGAATGTGAGCGTCGAAGAGGGGAAAATACTGGTGACAATGGCCATAGACAAGGGGATTCCGATACGAGAAGGCTCTTTCGCGATAATCGTTCCAGATTTCCTATTCGGCAAGAGCTACGTGGACATAAACTTGGTACCGCCCGACAGGCCGAGACTGCCGCTTGGTAGTGTGATAGATAGCGTGGACGTCCCTGGATTTAGCGACATGCTGGTGAGGTTTGACGAGGCAATGAGTAGTATTGAAACGCTTACCGAGACCCTTGAAAGCGCCCGGGTAATCCTGGCCAGGTTGGAAAATGGAGAGGGTGCGATGGGGAGATTATTTACCGACGAAGAGATATTTGATGAGCTGAAAGAGGCAGTGACTAATGCTAATGACATCATGGGCAAGATGTCCAGGGGAGAAGGGACTATTGGTAAACTTCTGGAGGACGATAAGCTGTTCGAAGACCTCAAGGAGACGGTAAGCAACGCAAACATCATCGTGGCCAAGATGTCAAAAGGCGAGGGCACTATGGGGAAGCTGATTACGGATGAAACGCTGTTTACTGACCTGAAGGGTGCGGTGGAGAACGCCAATATCATCCTGGGGCGGATGGTCAGAGGCGAGGGCACCCTGGGTAAGCTGGTAAGAGATGAAGACCTTTACGAAGACTTACAGAATATGATGGCCAACCTGACGGAGACAGTTAATGGGTTTAGGGCTATTATGCCGCAGGGCGCATTCACCAGTGTGATATATAGTTCCTTTTAGAGGGGTATATCGGCTAATCCACCGTCTTTTGTTGTTCGGCGGCGGCCTTCCGCAGTAAAAGGCTTGCGACTTCTTGCGCGGACGCTTCTGCTATGGTTGGTAGCTGGGTTTTGTCCATAAAAGATTTTAGCGGGACGCTGTAGACCCTGTATCTCTGTTCCTGCCCCCAATAGGTGTATACCCAGACGTTGGCGGTCTTGAGATTGCCGTCCGAGAAAAAGCTGAATACAACCAACCAACCCTTCAGATTTGACAGGTCATTTTCTGCTAGCTTTTTCTCCAATTCCGCTTGGAAGGGTTTTTCAAAGTGCGCCTTTGCCTCCAGCGCAGCTTCTTCTTCTTGAGGTGTGAAGTCACGCTGAGGGACATCCCTTACGCCTTGCATGAAGCCGACGCCCCAGTCTTTCGACATACCGGAGCACCCCGCAAGGAGAAGCATTATGAGTATAGCCCTGAACAATCTCATTTTATCTTTTTTAACGGTTAATTGTTATTTCTGAGAGACCTCTGCAAAAGTCGGTTTGTCGGATGTTGTCATTTCGAGCCGAACATGTAGCGTGGCAGTTACGCCAGAAGCGGATATGCCTCCGGCATGACTTGTCTGGCACGTTAAACGTGCGAGGTAAACTCGCACGCTACATCAGAGATTCTTTCCACCTTAGGCGGACTTTGCTTCCCCAGAATTACAACTTCACAAGGTTTCTCAGGAGTCTCTTTGGGTGTGGAAAATAACATCTTCCGTGTTAAAAGGCAAATAATAATCTGAGACCTCCCCCCTAAATGGATTCTTCGCTGCACTTAGAATGACACTTAATAATTCAACTTGATTGTCCTTTTTTAGTGTGTAATAATACCCGCGGCTTAGCCGTCCTCCCGTGTAAAGGCAAGGTCAATGAAAACTGATACTGACAGCACAATAGAGAATTTCAAAAAATACGTCATTCCAAATTATATCAGAAATCCGGTGGTTCTTACCAGGGGTAAAGGGGTGTATCTTTGGGATAGTGACGGCAGGAGGTATCTGGACCTCTTCTCAGGTTGGGCGGTGAGTAATCTGGGTCATTGTCACCCCAGGGTGGTAAGCGCCATAGGCAGGCAGGTAAAGCTCCTGATTCATGCCCCAAACGTATTTTACACCGAGGCCCAAGGGGCGCTGGCCAAACTCATATCAAACAATTCCTTTGGGGGCCAGTGTTTCTTCTGTAACAGCGGCACTGAGGCAAATGAGGCTGCCATTAAGTTGACCAGGATTCATCACAGCCCCCAAGAGAGGTATAAGATAATTACTATGCATAATTCCTTCCATGGGCGCACCATGGCCTCACTTTCTGCCACTGCGCAACCTAAGTACCACAAAGGTTTTTCACCAATGCTGGAGGGCTTCACATTTGTACCGTTTAACGACCTTGATGCAGTGAGAAAGGCCGTGGATGACAAGACCTGTGCAGTAATGTTGGAACCCATACAGGGGGAGGGTGGGATAAACATCGCATCCCAAGAGTACCTCAAGGGGCTGAGGAGTCTATGCGATGAACTCAGGCTGCTTCTTATCTTGGACGAGGTTCAGTGCGGCATGGGCCGTACGGGCAAGTATTTTGCCTATCAGCACTACGGGATAACCCCCGATATTATGACGCTGGCTAAGTCCTTGGGAAACGGCACGGCCATCGGTGCAATGGTGGCGAGGGTGGACCTTGCAGGGAGTCTGGTTCCCGGCAGTCATGCCTCCACTTTTGGCGGCAACCCTCTTGCCTGTGCGGCCAGTATAGCGGTCTTTGAGACGATCGAAAGGGAAGGGCTTTTGGACAACGCGTCAGAGATGGGCAGGTATTCTATGGAGAGACTCAACGCCCTGGCGGAAGGATTCCCCAACGTCATAAAAGAAGTGCGGGGTGTTGGCCTTATGATAGGTATTGAACTGAAGAAGGAGGGTGCATCCTTGGTGAAGAAGTGTATGGACAAGGGCCTTCTTCTTAACTGCACACACGAAAACGTAATCAGGTTCATGCCGCCGCTTAACGTGAAGAAAAAGCACATAGACGCGGGGATAGACATCCTGGGAGGCGTACTCGAGGAATACAACTGAGACCCGAAAAATCTTGTAAAGTTGTCATTCTGAACGAAGTGAAGAATCTGGAGTATGTAGCGTGGCAGCAAGCTGCCACGGACAGCGTTGGAGCAAGCTCCAACGCTACATTCTTCGGTCACGTCACTCCCTCGGAATGCAGCATCCGATAAACTGTCCTTCGCAGAGGTCTTGCAGGCAAAAACGCACGGTTAAATATGCAGCCGAAGCATCTCATCACTGTAGCAGACTTATCTCTTAATGATATAGATAGCATCTTCAAGATGGCCAATGAGATGAAATCTTCTCTGGCCGGCGGAAAGGTTACCAGGTCGCTTGAAGGTAAGACCCTGGCGCTCGTGTTCGAAAAGAGTTCACTCAGGACACGGGTCTCTTTTGATGTGGCGATGAGGCAGCTGGGGGGCGGTTCCATCTATTTAAGTCGTCAGGACATAGATTTGGGACATCGGGAATCGGTGCGGGACGTGGCCATGACCCTTTCAAGATACGTAGATGCTATAGCCCTCAGGACCTTTGCGCATGAAACCGTGCTGGAGATGGCAAAGAACTCCTGTATTCCGGTAATAAATGCCCTGTCCGACCGCTACCACCCCTGTCAGGCGCTGACGGACCTCTACACCATCAAGGAAAAACGCGGGACACTTAAGGGGCTGAAGGTTTCCTTTGTCGGCGACGGCAACAACGTGGCACGCTCCCTTGCGCTGCTCTGTGCAAGACTGGGTGTGGCCTTCAGTATCGCGTCTCCAAACGGGTATGGACTTGATAAAGAATTTCTTGACGAGATAAAGGTGCTGACAAAGGTAAATCTTCCGACGCTGAGCGACGATCCAAAGAAGGTGGTCAAGGGCGCTGACGTCATCTACACGGACACCTGGGTGAGTATGGGGCAGGAGGTGGAGACGGAAAAGAGGCGGAGGGATTTTAAGGGCTATTGTGTTGATGCTGCCCTGGTCGCTCTGGCTAAAAAGGACGTACTTGTTATGCACTGTCTGCCTGCCCATAGAGACGAAGAGATAACCAGCGAGGTGTTGGACGGTCCTAATTCAATCGTGTACGACCAGGCGGAAAACCGCTTGCACGTACAGAAGGCGGTACTGAAACTACTGCTTCTTTCCGGCAAGCAGGGGTAATTCATGAATTGCCCCCACTAGAGGGTAAAGATAAAATATGAGAGCGGATGGCAGAAAGCCCGGCGAGCTCCGGCCCGTTACCATACGGAGGGGATACACTAAGTTTGCTGCGGGTTCCGTGCTGATAGAGACGGGGGACACAAAGGTACTCTGTACTGTCGCTATAGAAGACGGGGTGCCCCGACACCTCTTGGGTGCCGGTCAGGGCTGGATAACGTCGGAGTACTCCCTGCTCCCGGGTTCCACCCTCACCCGCACCCCCAGGGAATCGAGCCGCGGCCGCCTTAACGGGCGCACACAGGAGATACAGCGCCTAATCGGCAGATGTATGAGGGCTGTGGTAGACATGACAAAGCTCGGTGAGAGGACTATATGGGTTGACTGCGACGTCCTTCAGGCCGATGGTGGAACGCGCACCGCCGCTATAACGGGTGCGTACGTTGCCTTGGTTGACGCCTTTAATAAAATGAAGGAGAAGGAACTGATTGCCGTGCTTCCGCTAAAGGATACCGTTGCCGCCGTTAGTGTGGGCATTGTGAAGGACGAGGTGCTTCTCGACCTGGACTATTCTGAGGATGTAACCGCACAGGTGGATATGAACGTGGTCATGACCGGTACGGGAAGGTTTATCGAGATACAGGGTACGGGAGAGGAGCACACGTTCAGCGACGGTCAGCTGATGGAAATGCTTGCAGTGGCCAAGAAGGGTGTAGAGGAACTGATAAGGCGGCAAAAAGAGGCATTGGGCGGTATAGAACTTATGTCAGTCTGCTAGATTCTGGAATCTCCTGCAGCAGGCTGCGGGGTTTAACTGTAGGGGCACGCTGCAGCGTGCCCCTACTTTTTTATGGGAATTCCCATTCAGGCTGCCTGCGCGATAATAGACTGACAGGGCTGCAAAGTGACAAGATGGCAAAAAATTTGGTGCGCCGGATACTCATAGGTACAACCAACCCACATAAGCTGGAAGAGATTCGTGAAATCCTTCGTGACCTACCTGTAGAACTCGTCAGTCCCGATAAATTTGCCCCGCTGCCGGAGGTCGTTGAGGACGGCCGGACCTTCCGTGAGAATGCCGTCAAGAAGGCGGTCGAATGGGCAAGATTTACCGGATACTGGACTATGGCCGAGGACTCGGGGCTTGAGGTGCATGCCCTCGGGGGGGCACCCGGTGTGTTGTCTGCCCGCTATGCGGGTGAAGGCGCCACCTACGAGGCCAATAATCTGAAATTGCTCAAGAACCTTGAGGGTATGCCCACTGAACAGCGTACCGCCAGATTCCGTTGTACCGTTGCATTGGCTAAACCTGAGGGACTTGTATTCGTAGTTGATGGAGAATGTGCAGGGCGCGTAGCCAGAAAACCCAGAGGGAGATACGGATTCGGCTACGACCCGGTCTTCTACCTACCTGAGTATGGTAAAACCTTCGCCGAACTGGGTCCTGAGACAAAAAACCGGATAAGCCACCGCACCCGCGCACTCAAGAAATTTAGAGAGAGATTATTGATGGTGCTGGATGGAGAAAACTAAAGGATCATATGTGTGCAAACGAGTCTTTACCACCTTAAGTTGACTTCAGGTCCTGTTTGTGTTAAGTTATAATGCTTTGTAAGTAAATGTGTTGAGACTATTACTTTTAGCGAATTATGGATACAAAACGGATAAGAAACTTCTGCATAATTGCCCACATAGACCACGGCAAGAGTACTCTGGCAGACCGACTGCTTGAGCATACCAACACGGTCAGTCCCAGGGAGTTGAAAGAACAGGTCCTTGACGACATGGACCTGGAGCGTGAGAGGGGCATAACCATAAAGGCAAGCGCCGTCACTCTTCTCTATACGAGAGACGGTAAGGAGTACATGCTGAACCTGATAGATACGCCGGGGCACGTGGATTTTAGTTACGAGGTAAGCCGAAGCCTAGCCGCCTGCGAAGGTGCACTTTTGCTTGTGGACGCATCTCAGGGCGTGGAGGCCCAGACGGTAGCCAACGCCTATCTTGCGCTGGAACACAACCTGGAGATAGTGCCGGTCGTAAACAAGGTGGACTTGCAGCAGGCGCGGCCGGAAGATGTAATTGAGGAGATGGAGCACACCCTGGGCATCTTGCCTAGGGAGGTGGTTCGTGTCAGCGCTAAGACAGGGTTGGGGATAGAGGATGTACTGGGGGCCGTTATTGATAGAATCCATCCGCCAAAGGGAGATACCGCTGCGCCCCTGCGTGCGCTCATATTTGACTCGGAATACGATGAGTACCGTGGCGTTATAGTCTACGTCCGCATCTTTGACGGCTCCATGAGGCGCGGCGACAGGGTTTACATGATGAAGACGAAACGGATGTTTGAGGTTACCGAGGTCGGTATATTCGGGCCCAGGATGACCCCCGCCGAGAGGCTTGGGACGGGGGAGGTGGGTTATTTTGTGGCGAATATAAAGACCATACAGGACGTGGAGATAGGCGACACGGTAACGAACTTCAATGAAAAGGCGCAAGAACCCCTGCCCGGCTACCGCAAGCCACTTCCCATGGTTTACTGCGGTCTATACCCGACTATGGATACGGACCTTGTGCCTCTGAGGGTGGCCCTCGAGAAGCTGGCCCTCAATGACTCTTCATTCAGCTTTGAGCCGGAGCAGTCGCCAGCCTTGGGCTTCGGTTTCCGCTGCGGTTTTCTTGGACTTCTGCATATGGAGATAGTCCAGGAGAGGCTGGAGAGGGAGGGTAATGTCAATCTCATACAGACTGCTCCCAGCGTGACCTACGAGATTCTTACGACTGGCGGCCAGGTGCTGGTTATTTCCAATCCCGATAAGATGCCGCCAGTAAATGAGATAGAAGAATTCCGCGAGCCTGTCGTGAATATTAAGATAATATTCCCTGTGGAGTATATGGGTGTGGTTATGAAATTGGCCGAGGAGAGGAGAGGCAGTTATAAGGCGACCGAATATCTCAGCCAGAGACGTGTGATGCTTAGTTACGAGCTTCCTCTTGCTGAGATGATATTTGATTTTCACGACAAGTTGAAATCTGCCACCAGGGGCTACGGGACGTTGGACTACACGTTTATCGGATACAGGACGTCAAACCTCGTGAGGCTGGATATTCTTATCGGCGGCAAGACGGTGGATGCCCTGTCTTCTATAGTTCATAGGGATAATGCATACGCCAGGGGAAAGAGGTTGGTAAAAAAGCTGCGGAGGGAAATACCCCGCCATCTGTTCGAGGTGGTTATCCAGGCGGCCATCGGTTCCAGAATTATAGCCCGCGAGAGCATTAAGCCAATGAGGAAAAACGTAACGGCCAAGTGCTACGGCGGTGACGTGACCAGAAAGAGAAAACTGCTGGAGAAACAGAAGGAGGGGAAGAAACGGATGAAGAGTATTGGCAGTGTAGAAATACCCCAAGAAGCCTTTCTTTCCGTGATGGCTACCAATGACAACGAATAAGGACAAAACCAGCGTGATGACAAAGGCCCTGGATTGGTTCAGGGCAGCGGATGGAGAGCAATCGGAAAAGTCCCGCTTTCATTTAATAAGAGAGAACGTCCAGTGGATTATTATATCAATCATCATTGCGCTGGGCATACGCTACTTCATAGTTGAGGCCTTTAAGATACCTACCGGTTCAATGGCCCCCACCCTTGTAGGAGTCCATAAACACGTTGTATGTCCAAACTGTGGGTGGGGTTTCACCAGAGACTACCACGGCTCAGGCGCCACGTGTCCCAATTGCCTCTTTCAGATGGACACATATAAGAATAAATCGCACGGCGGGAACAGGATATTTGTAAACAAGTTTATATATGGTTTCGGTGGACCGGATAGATGGGACGTGATGGTCTTTAAATACCCGTTTGTAGATATAAGGTGTAAAGACTGTGACTACGTCATGATTGACAGGAGATGGGTTGAGGGGATGAAGTGCGAGAGATGCGGTTCGACTCGACTCAAGCACAAGAGGAAGAACTACATAAAACGTCTTGTGGGACTGTCGGGCGAAGAGCTTCAGATAAAAAACGGGGACATATTTATAAACGGCAAGGTGGCTAAAAAACCCCAAAAAACGCAGGAAGAACTCTGGGTACCGGTATATAACAGCGCATACATTGCAAGTAAAGAAGTCGTACCGTCTTGGAATGTTGATACAAAATACTGGCAGAAGAATGAGGGGAGTCTTCTCCTCGAAATATCACAGGCAGAAGGCCGCACCTCTTTTGCTACCTTTGCCAGAAGGATTTTCGACAACTACGCATACAACGACATGACTGGTGCGAACGTGGTAGGGGACCTGAGGCTGAAACTGTCCGCAGTCGTTCAGAGGGGCTCTGGGGGCGTATCTGCCGTTATAGAGAGAGATGGAGAAATCTTTGATGCCTATATACCTGTCCAAGGCTCTGGAGAGAAGTGTGGCCTTAGACGTTCGGGAAAGGTGTTGGCAGAGGCTGACGCACATCTGACATTGGGACACGAACATAAGGTAGAGTTTTGCTATGCTGACGGTGTATTGTGGCTTTTGCTTGACGAGAAACAAGTATTGTTTTATGATTCCGATGCCGGTAGTCCAGATTACGGCGGCAAGATTTCTGACAGTGGGATAAGGATCGGTGGCAGAGATATTACATGCAGGTTTGGGGATATCGAGATATTTAGAGATATATACTACAGCTCTGACCTGACATCGGGTAGCTGGGGCGTTTCTGGGCCGATTAAAATAAGTAATGGTGAGTATTTTGTTTTGGGAGACAATAGCATAAACAGCAAGGACAGCAGGGTGTGGAAGTTTGTCGTAGAGGAAGACATTGTGGGTAAGGCGTTCCTCGTGTTTTGGCCTCTCAGCTGGATTAAGGTGATAAGATGAAACTGCTGGACGTCGTAGGACTTACAAAGATTTATGGTAAGAGGATGGTATTGAACTCCCTCGACCTCGACGTTAACAGTGGTGAAATTGTGGGTCTCTTGGGCCACAATGGTGCCGGTAAGAGTACGGCCTTTAATAGTATAATAGGCATAACCAGTCCCGACGGAGGCAGGATATTATTCAAAGGCAAAGACATAACCAAACTTCCTATATATAAACGTGCCAGGCTGGGTTTGGGATACCTGTGTCAGGAGCCGTCCGTATTTCAAAGGCTGACGGTTGAGGAAAATATCTTGGCAATCCTGGAGGCCAGGAGATTAAATCGTACGGAGAGGCGCAGAAGGACGGATCAGCTTCTGGCACACTTTGGTCTTGGGTATCTTGCCAAGAAAAAGGCATACACCCTGTCCGGTGGTGAAAAGAGGCGTTTAGAGGTGGCCCGTTGTCTTGCTACCGACCCGGCGCTTATCATGCTAGATGAGCCTTTCTCGGGAATAGACCCCATCGCCGTAGCCGAACTGCAGGCGATGGTGTTGGAGCTCAGGAACAGGGGTATAGGCATTCTTATTACCGACCACAACGTGAGGGAGGCCCTGTCCATCACAGACCGCTCTTATATCCTCAACCAGGGTGTGGTAATAACAAGGGGCACTACTGCCGAGATCGTTAACGACCCGATGGCCATACAGAGTTACCTTGGAGAAGGCTTTACTGTAGGTGACAGTAAGTTGTCCTTGCCTCCTGCCTCTGAAGGACAGGTTGGACGAGAAATCCCAAAGGAACCACCAGCCAAGAAATTTAGGATCATTAAGCAATAATGGAACTCGACAACTCCGCTAAACTTTTCATTTTTATCGGACTTTTTTTAATGCTGCTGGGGGTATCTCTCTTTATAGGGGAGAAGATTCCCTTCCTCGGCAGGCTTCCGGGGGATATCGTGCTGGAGAAGAAGGATTTTAAGCTGTACTTCCCGCTTGCCACCCGCGCCCTCCTCAGCATTATACTGTCCCTCTTCTTCTGGCTCTCTGGCGGTTTTCTTAAGAGGTAAAAGAACGTCGCTCAGAAGATAACACGGCGTTAGAATACCTCTTTCATAACCCTCAAATTCATCAAGAAACGAGTATATCTGTCAGCGTGAAGACCATTAGGGCGAGGCTGATACATCCGTTTACGGTGAAGAAGGCCACGTTGACCTTTGAGAGGTCGTCAGGCCTTACTAAGGAATGCTCGTAGAAGAGCAGTGCGGCAGTGGTACATACCCCCAGCAGGTAGACGTTACCCAGCTCAGCATATCTCGTAAGCAGTAGAAGTACCGCTAGCATAAGTATATGCAGCAGCAGGGAAACCCTCAGGGCGTTCTTTATTCCCAGCCTCTTGGGTATGGAATGAAGTCCCATCCGTATGTCATGTTCCACATCCTGGCAGGAGTAGATTATGTCAAAACCCGCCGTCCACAGGAGAACCGCTGCGGCCAACAGGCAGGGGGCAACGTCAAAACCGGCCCGTATGGCTACCCAGGCACCCAGCGGGGCGAGCGCCAGCGCAAGACCCAGAATGAAGTGTGAAGCGCTGCTTAGTCTCTTTGTATATGAATAAAGCAAAATTACGGCCAGGGCACCCGGCGACAGGTAGAGTGTGAGTTTGTTGAGGGCTGCTGCTAAGACTGTAAAACATAACGCACAGACCAGGGTAAATGCCCACAGTGTAGAGTGTCCCAATTCCATCTGCAGGACGGTCCACTTCTTTGTCCTGGGGTTGGTGGTATCGTAGGAGAAATCTGCCAGCCTGTTGAAACCCATGGCACAGCTCCTGGCCGCTACCAGCGCTCCGAGTATAAGAAGGAGCTGTCTCAGCGTGGGCGTGCCGTCGGCGGCCAGAAAGGCGCTCATCACCGCAAAGGGTACGGAGAACACGGTGTGGGGGAATTTGATAAGCTCAAGAAGACCAAGAGTCCTCTCGCAGAGCCCCAAGTTCCTCACTCCTTCCGAATACGCCTCCCTGTTCTCTTCCAGGCCCATACCTTGAAATTCCCTGGTTTATTATGCGCAGGGTCCTACTTTAACAAGACTTGGGGTAAATTTTGCCTTCGTGGTGTCGAACTCTTGTCGGATTTCCTGAGGTAAGTGGCTGCCAAATTGATTTAGGAACTTTTCTACATCCTCCAGTTCCTGCTGCCAATCTTGCGGATTAATCTCAAATAATTTTTCAAGTTTTCCTTTGGGAATATCTAATCCTTTCAGGTCTAAGTCCCTTAAATGCGGGACGTATCCTAAAGGCGTTTCTTTAGCGTCAACGCGGTTGTTTACCCTGTCCACTATCCATTTTAATACGCGGACGTTTTCCCCGAATCCCGGCCAGATGAACTTACCTTTTTCGTCCGCCCGGAACCAGTTAACTAAAAATATCTTTGGAGGAGGGGTTAATTTTTTTCCGGTATTAATCCAATGCCTGAAATAGTCGCCCATGTCATAACCGCAGAAGGGGAGCATGGCCATAGGGTCTCTTCTTACCACACCTATCTGGTGAGCGGCGGCAGCAGTGGTCTCAGAACCGGTTCTGGCACCCGAGAATACGCCGTGCTGCCAGTTAAAGCTCTCTACCACCAGGGGTATAAGTTGTGTCCTTCTTGCTCCAAGGATTATCGCCGAGATGGGCACACCCTTGGGGTTATCGAATTCCCGCGAGAGTGTGGGGCAGTTATATATAGATACTGTGAACCTGGAATTGGGATGTGCGGCATTTGTGTTCAGGGAACTATCCCAGGGTTTACCCTGCCAGTCCACCATATTCTTTGGTACGGGGCCGTCTACCCCTTCCCACCAGGGCTCGTTGGTATCTACGTCTAGGGCCGTATTTGTATAGATGGTGGGATAGAATTTGTTGGCCTTTAGTGTCCTCATCATGTTGGGATTGCTCTTCATGGAGGTTCCCGGTACCACGCCGAAGAAACCTGCCTCTGGGTTGATGGCATAGAGTCTGCCGTCGGGACCGATGTTTAACCACGAAATATCATCCCCCAGCGTCCATATCTTGTAGCCAGGGAGTGTGGACTCCAGCATGGCCAGGTTAGTCTTTCCGCAGGCAGAAGGCATTGCAGCGGTGACATAGGTGCCGTTGCCCTCGGGGTCCTCGACGCCGATAATCAGCATGTGTTCGGCCAGCCATCCTTCCTTCAAGCCTAACAGGGAGGCCATCCTTAAGGCAAAACACTTCTTTCCCAACAGGGCGTTTCCACCGTAGCCGGAGCCGATGCTCCAGACCAGGTTATCATCGGGGAAGTGCATAATAAATCGCTTTTTAGGGTCGAGGTCCCCCACGGAATGGAGCCCCTTTACAAAGTCCTGGCGATTTCCAATCTTCTCCAGTACAAAGCTTCCTACCCGGGCCATTATCCTCATATTTACGGCCACATAACAACTGTCGGTAATCTGGATACAGGCCTTTGCATAGGGTGAGTCGGGATGTCCCATCATGTAGGGTATAACGTACATTGTCCTTCCCCGCATGCAGCCCATGGACAATTTGGTAAGGCGTTCCTTCGCCTCTTTTGGTTCCATCCAATTATTGTTTGGCCCCGCGGTCTCTTTATCTTTATGACAGACAAAGGTTAAGTGCTCGGTACGTGCCACATCGGTGGGATGACTGCGGTGTAAATAACAATTGGGGTACGTCTTTGGGTTCAATTCGTAAAACACCGCTTTTCCGCCAAGCCGCTCTTCTTTTATCCCTATCTCGACGAGTCTGTGAGCCTCTTTCTCTGAACCGTTGCACCAGTAAATCTTATCCGGTTGAGTAAGTTTTGCTATCTCTTCAATCCATTTCTCAACGTATGTGGCCATAGTCTTAGTCCTTTTCCGAACAAGCTCCGCATGTTGCAGGCATAATTAAAGATTCGCATCTTACCAGTTTTTTATCCTTTTAGCAAGACAGTTAAGGGCTCAAAGTTTAAGGCCCGTAATAG
>MHZB01000036.1:25711-26094 GCA_001828605.1 Planctomycetes bacterium RIFCSPLOWO2_12_FULL_50_35
ATCCTTTTAGCAAGACAGTTAAGGGCTCAAAGTTTAAGGCCCGTAATAGAACTTGACTTAATGAAAAAAACTGATAAAAAGGAATGAAAGGATGTGTGAATTCTGAGAAAACTGTACAGTTGTCATTCTGAACGAAGCAAAGAATGACATGGGATGTTGGAGGGATTTTCGGAATTCGCGACATGGAGGAGTCAATAAAGCTGGCTCCGGCCTGCCTAAAGGACAAACCCGTTCTTCAGGAAACTTTGCATCTTCGATATGGGTAATTGTATTCGGTTAAAAACTGGTGGTCTATTGTCTGCAGTTCAGTGCTATGTTTGAAGGTCTTCCATTAGTAAACTATTACGAGGTCCTGAAAGTACGTGAAGGGGCCTGCGCCGACG
>MHZB01000037.1 GCA_001828605.1 Planctomycetes bacterium RIFCSPLOWO2_12_FULL_50_35
GTAAAGACATAACTCCCGCAGTGATACCGGACGCAAAGCTGTCGCTTACGGGACTCAAACACCTGCCCCGGAGGAAGGCGGGCAAAAAGCTGGGGGGAGACATTCCGCAGGCGACGGATGAACTCCTGCGCCTCCTGCACAATGAGGCCAAGGTGATTTAGTAGGGGCACAACATGTTGTGCCCCTACAGTGCTATTTAAAAATATTCTTATGTAGCGTGCGAGCTTGCTCGCACGTTTGATGGTACGTCGTTGCAGGAGTTCAAGATGCGTGCCCATATATCACTACGTCCGATATTGATAGCCCAAAAGGTAGACAACGAAGTTTTACTTCGTTGACAAGACGTTGAACGTGGCAGTCCGCCTAAGGTGGACCACGCTACACAGAAAAGATAATAACTAGCAAAGGCAAAGAGACCGTGACCCAGACCCAATGCCAGTATGAATATAAGGAATGCCCTCACCCACCACTTGCCGATGATAAAGACAACTTCTGCCTCTTTCATTCACAAAACGACAATAAAGACAAAAACGACTTCTGGGATGGGATACAAAAGAAGCTCCAAAACAAAGACTTTAACTTTGAGGGCTACTACTTCCCTCCGGGTCTTAAAGCTGATTTTAGCGGTATAGAATTTACAGACGCAAACTTTGTCCGGGCAACATTTAAAGACGCAGCAAACTTCTATAATGCAAAATTCTCCGGCAAAGGTGGCACTTACTTCACTTTAGCACGATTCTCAGGCAAAGGAAAAACTATCTTCGTCAGTGCACAATTCTCTGGCAAAGGTCGTACTGACTTTCGCGGGGCACAATTCTCTAGCGGTGGAGGCACTGACTTCAGCAATGTAACATTCTCGAGAGAGGGTGGCACTTACTTCAGTGTTGCTGACTTCACTAAATGTAATACAACATTGTTTGAGGACACTAGATTCGGGACCGAATGTAAATTTCTATACACAGCGTTCCCATGGAAGGGTGACCACCTTATTATCTTCCGGGGCACCAGAAAACCCATTGACCTGAGTAGATGCTCTTTCCTGTATTCAAACCCTGAGAGGCTTATCTTCCACAATTTTAAATTCATAGAAAACGAACCTGAAAAATTCCTCGGCCTCAGCATCTGGAGACGAAGCTTTATTCTCCCTGACGAGAAGACTGTAGATAAAGGTGAGACCGTAACAATAACTAAAGAAGAAATAAAGACAGGTAAAGAAACGCCGATAAAGCAGCAGGAAGAGATAAAGGTAGATTACTCTCACGTAGAATCACTTTACAGACAGTTCAAGAAAAACCTTGAGGAAGAGAGGAACTGGGAGGATGCGGGAGAGTTCCACTACGGGGAGATGGAGTGTAAGAGGAAGGGGCTGACTCGGTTTTGGAGGAATTTTGGCCTCATTGCCTTGTACAGATATTTCAGCGGCTACGGTGAGAGGCCGTTAAGGGCCTTGTGCGGGCTGGTGTTTTTTATCTTTCTCTTCGCAGGATTTTATTGGTGGCTGGATGCACCACCGAGACAGGATTTTTGGGATTATTACCTCTGGAATCTAAGCATAAAGGCCGCATTTCTTCAGAGGATAGGCGAGACAGGTAATGACCCTGCAGGCATTGTGGGTAAGTTCATCTACCTACTTGAATCTGTACTATGCCCCACGTTGATAGCAATGTTCATCCTGGCCCTGAGGAGGAGATTGAAGAGGTAGTATGCGCGCAGACATATCGCACACAAAAATAGAATGGGTATCGCAGGGCTTGCCGCCCTGCGGTAGGGCAGGCCGAGAAGACCTGTCATACCCATCTGCCTGGTGCGTCCAGACGCACCATTTAAACCTGTAGGGGCGTATTGTGCGCCAGAGGTGCATCTGCCTTTGGCATGACGATACGCCCCTACAGTGGGAATGTAACAGCCGTGCCCTGCCAATTTGACAGCCGATATGGAAGGGCGGGAGGATGCCGCCCACTCTCTTAAGATACGGCAATTACAGCGCTTAAGTCAATACTCCCCCCTTGCATCGGACGGAAGACTTTGGCACTGAGTTTGCTTAAGTGCTATAGTAAGATTCAATTATAGAAAGAGGAGGTAGAGATGCCGGCGAAAAAGATAGTATTCAGCCAGGAGGCATGGGAGGCCGTCCGTGACGGCATTAAAAAGCTCTCAGATGCCGTAAAGATAACCCTCGGCCCAAGGGGCCGGAACGTGATACTACAGAAAAGCTTCGGCTCACCCACCATTACCAAGGACGGGGTAACCGTCGCCAAGGAGATAGAACTGGAAGACCATCTAGAAAATATCGGCGCACAGATGGTAAAGTCCGTCTCTGCCAAGACCAGCGACGTGGCGGGGGACGGCACCACTACGGCAACCGTGCTGGCGGAGGCCATATTCATCGAGGGGCTGAAGAACGTAACGGCGGGCGCAAACGCCATGGCCGTAAAGCGCGGCATAGACAAGGCCGTTGAGGCGGTAGTCAATAAACTGAAACAGATGAGCACTCCCGTCAAGGGCCGTAAGGAAATAGAACAGGTCGGAACCGTGGCCTCTAACCACGACGCCGACGTCGGCAGGATTATAGCGGATGCAATGGAGAAGGTGGGAAAAGACGGCGTGATCACGGTAGAAGAGGGTAAGAGCCTCGAAACCACTGTCAAGTGGATTGAAGGGTTACAGTTCGACAAGGGCTATCTCTCCCCATACTTCATAACCGACCCCAAGAGTATGCACGCCGTGCTGGAAGAGCCGTACATACTCATACACGAGAAAAAGATAACGACCGCAAAGGCCATTGTACCCGTCCTCGAGAAGGCGGCCCAGCAGGGAAGACCCCTGTTGATAATGGCAGAGGACGTGGAAGGAGAGGCGTTGACACTGATAGTGGTCAACAAGCTCCGCGGCGTACTGAAGTGTGCCGCCGTCAAGGCGCCCGGGTTCGGGGACAAGCGGAAGGCCATGCTGGAAGACATAGCCATCCTTACCGGCGGCAGGGCCATTTTTGAAGACCTGGGCATAGACGTCGAGAAGATTTCTCTCAACGACCTGGGCAGGGCCAAAAAGGTGGTTGTCGAGAAGGAGAATACCACCATCATAGAGGGCGCCGGTAACAGTAAGGCCATCCAGGGCCGCATAGAACAAATAAGAAATGAAATAAGCAAAACCACGTCGGACTATGACCGTGAGAAGTTGGAGGAGAGGCTTGCCAAGCTGGCCGGAGGTGTGGCACAGATAGAAGTAGGCGCCGCAACGGAAAGCGAGATGAAGGAGAAGAAGGCCAGGGTGGAGGATGCACTCCACGCCACCCGCGCTGCGGTAGAGGAAGGCATCCTGCCGGGCGGCGGAGTGGCCCTCCTGAGATGCCTCTCCGTACTCGAAAAACTCAAGCTGGAGGGGGACGAGGCTACCGGAGCGGACATTCTGCGCCGTGCCTTGAGCGCACCCACATCCCAGATAGCCCAAAACGCAGGCGTTCACGGACCTGTAGTGGTCGCCAAAATCCTTGAAGGCCAAGGCAACTTCGGCTACGACGCAAGTAAAAACACGTACTGCGACATGATAAAAGAGGGCATAATTGACCCGACCAAAGTCGTCAGATGCGCACTCCAGAACGCCGCCAGCGTGTCAACGCTTCTCCTGACCACGGATGCCCTGATAGGGCTAATCCCTGAGAAGAAAAAGGCGGCGGCGCCCATGCCCGGCGGATACGGCGGTTACGGCGATATGTACTAGAAATCCACCGAAAAGGCGCGGGTTCGTGTCGGCTGAACCCGCGCCCTGACCTGCTTCGTAATCCCATGCCGATAATAGTCCCTCTCAGACAGTCCCACCGTTGACGCCAAAAAATTTTTTGAATTTTCTGCCCACCTGTGATAAACTACTTTAATATACAAGTTATAAGTATTGTCAAACAATATTGTTAGGAGGCCACGATGGCAGCGCCCCCCAACTCGAAGATGGAAAAGGTCTTTCAGGAATTCATATGCATTAAAAAACCCTTCTACTCGTTTGACACCGAGACCTGGCGCCCACCTACAGACGTCTACGAAACAGACGATGCGTTTGTGGTAAAGATGGCAGTTTCTGGAACGAGCGAAAAGGACATCTCCATCCTACTCGAAAGAAACACGCTGACAATAAGCGGCAGAAGACTTGACCCTTCAGGTGACAAAAAATTGTGCTTTTATCTCATGGAGATAAGATACGGATACTTTGAGAGAAGCATAACTCTCCCAAAGTACGTGGACGAAAATAAGGTAGAAGCCCGCTATAAAGACGGTTTTCTGACAATCACAGTACCCAAGTCAAAAGAACCCAAGAGGCAAGAAAAGGCCGTAAAAGTCACCCTATAATGATGTCCCGCCAAAACATCTTTTCCGAGGAAAAACTCGATGGAGAGTAAAGATAACCCGTTTTCTCTAACAAAAAAGGGTAAAAAATCACGAACCGCACCGGATGACATCCTGGCACAAGATGAGCTGGAAATACCCTCTGAACTGCCCGTCCTTCCCGTCCAGGACATCGTAGTCTTCCCGCAGATGGTGACGGCCCTGGGGGTCTCCACAGAAAGGGAGCTGAAACTACTTGACCACGTCCTTACAGGCAAAAGACTCCTGGCGCTGGCCCTGCAAAAGCAAGGCGGGGAAAAGAATAAGGAAGGGGATGTGGGACACGAAGACCTTTACGAATATGCCACAGCGGTGGTCGTTCTGCAGATGCTGAGGATGCCGGACAACACGGCAAGGATGCTGGTGCAGGGGATTTCGCGTCTCAAGATTGACGAGTTCGTACAGGAAGAGCCTTACCTTGTCGCCAGGGTACAGCCTCTCGAGGATGAGCTGGAAACGGGAATGGAAATGCAGGCCTTGGCCCGCAGCGCCTCAGATCAATTCATGAAGATGATATCCATGGCCTCCAACCTCCCAGAGGAATTGAAGGTCGCAGTCGTGAACATAGAACACCCCGGCAGACTGGCCGACATGATAGCATCGCACCTGTCAATAAGTGCAGATGAGAAGGAAGAGATACTGGAGACCATAAACGTAAAGGAAAGGCTCCAGAAGGTAAATGCCTTCATCAGCCGCGAGATGGAGGTGCTGGAGATGGCCAAGAAGATTCAAGGCCAGGTAAAGAGTGAGGTGGACAAGGGGCAAAGGGAGTTCTATCTCCGTCAGCAGCTCAAGGCCATACAGGAGGAACTTGGCGAAGGCGATGAGCGCGCAGTGGAGATAAAGGCCCTCAAGAAGAAAATAGAGGAGGCCAAGATGCCCCCTGAGGCCCAAAAGGAGGCCGAACGCGAGTTGGCACGGCTCGAAAACATGCCCCCTCAGGCCGCCGAATACACCGTTTCGCGCACCTACCTGGACTGGCTCATATCGCTCCCCTGGTCTGTAAGCACCACCGACAACCTGGACATCAATGCCGCACAAAAGGTACTGGATGAAGACCACTACAACTTAAAGAAGGTCAAAGAGAGGATACTCGAGTATCTGGCCGTGCGCAAGCTGAAGGAGGATATGAAGGGGCCCATCTTGTGCTTTGTCGGCCCACCCGGCACGGGGAAGACGTCTCTTGGGAAGTCTATTGCACGCGCGCTTGGTCGCAAGTTTGTCCGCATATCCCTCGGCGGCGTAAGGGATGAGGCCGAAATAAGGGGGCACCGCCGCACCTATATAGGCGCCCTGCCTGGAAGGATAATCCAATATATACGCAAGGCGGGTTCAAACAACCCCGTGTTTATGATGGACGAGATAGACAAGCTGGGCATGGACTTCAGGGGTGACCCGGCCAGCGCACTGCTCGAGGTGCTTGACCCGGAACAGAACTTTGCGTTCTCCGACCATTATCTGGAGGTGCCATTTGACCTCACAAAGGTCATGTTTATCACCACCGCCAATTTCCTAGACCCCGTTCCGCCGGCGCTAAAGGACCGTATGGAGGTGCTGGAACTGCTGGGATACACGGAAGAGGAAAAGATCTCCATAGCCAGACAATTCCTCATACCCAAGCAGACGAAGGAACACGGCCTGGGCAAGGACGCCATAGTAATAGAAGATGACGCCCTGAAGACCGTCATAAGTTCCTACACCAGGGAGGCTGGACTACGAAACCTGGAGAGGACCATAGCAACCCTATGCCGAAAAACGGCCAAGGAGATTGCGGCCGGAAAGGCAAAATCGGTGACGATAAAGGCTGACGACCTGGATGAACTCTTGGGACCGCCTGTATTCTTCAGGGAAGTGGCGGAGCGCACTGCAGAGCCCGGAGTCTCAACGGGCCTCGCATGGACGCCCACAGGTGGTGACATACTCTTTATAGAATCAACCTACATGCCCGGCGTGGGAAAACTCACCCTCACAGGTCAATTGGGCGAGGTCATGAAGGAGTCTGCGGAGGCTGCTATGAGCTACGTACGCTCCAAGGCAAAGGAGCTGGACATACCCCTGGAAGATTTCACAAAATACGACTTCCACATACACGTGCCTGCAGGGGCAATTCCCAAGGACGGCCCGTCGGCAGGTGTAACGATGGCAGTATCGCTGATATCCCTCCTTACGAAACGATCTGTCCTGCCGGATGCGGCAATGACAGGCGAGATAACACTGAGGGGCAAGGTACTGCCGGTAGGCGGGATAAAAGAAAAGGTGTTGGCGGCAAAGAGGGCAGGCATCTCCACAATAATAATACCGAAAAGGAACGATAAGGACCTTGTGGACGTTCCCGAACACGTCAAGGCCGACATACAATTTCACTTTGTCGAAAACGTTGACGAGATGCTACCATTCGTCTTCGGCACCGAAGGACAAGAGAAACGGGGAAAGAAAGAGGAAAAGAAGCTTGTAAAGACGACGTAGCAACAAACCTTTGAACCCTTGGTCCCTTGAACCTTCAAACCTCCCAGGCCCCATTAGACCGTTGAACCTTTAACCAAGAAGGAACTCCCTATGGCAAGAGTGGTAGATCGGCGTAAGGTAATGGACGAAATCCTGATAGGTATTACCTACGGAGAAGGCGGTAAATTGGTAAAAATTCTGAAGGAATCGCAAGTGGAGAGGCAATTGGTTCTCTCCATACTGCCCGACCTTGAGGCCATATTGCTTGATAATGAGATGCGGGGAAGGCGGGAGTAGCTTTTTGGGAGCGGGCGCAGTGCGGCGATCGTCTGATTTGTTGACAGCGGCATCCGCCAGACTATAATAGCACAATTATTCTTAATAACGCTTCCTAGATTAAAACCTTAAACTAAAGACCATGGTGAAAAAACACTATCTATTTACCCCCGGGCCTACGCCTGTGCCTCCGGAGATATCTCTGGCGGAGGCGGCACCGCTTATACACCACCGCACGCCTGAGTTCTCCAGGGTTTTTGCGGAGGTCTCAGAAGACCTGAAATACCTCTTCCAAACCAGCGAGGGGGAGGTCTACACGTTTACGTCCTCGGGTACTGGCGCAATGGAGGCCTGCGTAGTCAATCTGCTCTCAAAAGGTGATACAGCCCTCGTGGTACGCAGCGGCAAATTCGGCGAGCGCTGGGCCGAACTCTGTGAGACGTACGGGGTAAAGACAACCTGCATTGACGTGGAATACGGCAATACGGTTGACCCGAAGGCGGTAGGGAAGGCACTTGAAAGGAACAAATCCATTAAGGCCGTCTTCATTACCCAGTGCGAGACCTCCACTGGGGTACTGAACGACGTCGAGGCGGTCGCAAACATAGTAAAGGGCTATCCAGCCCTCCTGGTAGTGGACGCCATAACCGCTGTGGGTGTAAGCCCGTTCCTTATGGACAACTGGCAGGTGGACGTTGCGGTAACCGGTTCACAAAAAGGGCTTATGATGCCGCCGGGGCTGGCCTTTGCAGCCGTCAGACCCACGGCGCAAGAGGCCATAAAAAAGGCAGACCTGCCCAGGTATTATTGGGACTTTCGGGCCATGCACGATGCGTTGAAGGAGGACACCACGCCCTTCACTCCCGCCATTTCTCTGATAACGGCCCTCAAGTCCGCCATGGAAATGATAAAGAAGGAGGGGCTGGAAAATATCTGGCAAAGACATGCCCGGCTCGCCCATGCCACCAGAGAGGCCATAAAGGCGCTTGGTCTCAAACTCTTCACACAGCACCCTGCTGATATGCTGACTGCCGTAAAGGTGCCGGACGGCGTAGACGGCGTGGCATTCACAAAGAATCTGAGGGACAAATACGGTATCAGCATAGCGGGCGGTCAGGACGAGCTGAAGGGCAAGATATTCCGCATCGCTCACGTCGGGTACATGAACGATTTCGACATCATAACGGCCATCTCAGCCGTCGAGAAGGGACTCAGCGATAGCGGTTACCCGGTAGACATAGGCAAAGGTGTCGCCACCGCCCAGCGCCTGCTGATGGACGTCAAGAAAGTACCCCCTGCAGCA
>MHZB01000038.1 GCA_001828605.1 Planctomycetes bacterium RIFCSPLOWO2_12_FULL_50_35
AAATTTGTAACTCATGCTACAAAATACGTAGCTAAACGTATTGAAGCATAAATAGAAAATATATCGTAAGTCCCTTACACGGCAAATAATAGTTCTTTAACTCCACCAGTGTTTATATTCGGCACGCTTATTGCTCTTTGTGAATTTCAGTTAGGGTGACAAGAGGAAAGACGGCCTATGCAATCTGCGGCAGTAACCAGGCGAAGAGAGCGGCTTGAAAAAATACTTAAACGTCTGGGCTTTGTAGACGATACATTTTCAGGCAAATTGGAATTAAATTTCTACAAAGGGGAATTGAGCAAGAAGATTAAAAAGACCGACACCATAGAGATGTAACCGAAATGGGACCACCGGAGATTTCCGAAGCCCAAGGGCTCCAGCCGACAGCTGGAATAACCCTTCGGGCTTTTTTCATTTATAGAAGCTTTTAAAAAATGAACTGGAAAGATAAGAAAAAGAAACTGCAGGAGACACTTAAAAACTTAGGCTTCGTAGAAGATGAGTTTTCAGGCAAATTGGAATTAAATTTCCACAAGGGGGAATTAAGCAAGAAGATAAAAAAGACCAACACTATAGAAATAGATTAACAAAAAGAGTGGCGGGTCTGGGGTCCCGTTGAGGCAGCCTCCCGAGATGCCCCCGATAAGCTGCCCTCAAGGCCCTCGCCCCGGGCCCGTTCCACTTTTGCTCAACACCTTATTGAGAGACCTCTGCAAAAGTCTGTATAATTGTCATTCTGAGGAAGCAAAGCGACCGAAGAATGTAGCGTCTGGTCTCCGTATCGGACGTACTATAACCAAATGTAGTTGCTCGATTCATCGAGCCTATGTTGCCCCATGAATGGGGCAACTACAGACAAACGTATCACGTCTGGTGCGGAGACCGTTCGGCTGAGCTCACGGCCGAAGCCAGACGCCACAAAAAACGGGTTCTTCGCTTTGCTAAGAATGACATAATAGAGAGCTCTGGAAAAGTAGTTTAATCATCAATTCAATGGGTAGCCGCAGGCTTTAGCCTGCGTTTTAACACACCCCCTACCCCTCTTGATAGAGGGGATGCGCACCCATAAAGGGTGCGGCTACATTTACACCTTCAATTTTGCTACTTTTTCAGAGGTCTCAATATAGTATTCACGGGCTTTTGCAGGGCTTTCACTAAATTAGGAAATTGTGCTTGGAAATTCAGCAGACAACCCTTCCCCTGACATGCCGCGGTATTATCTCGTATTTGCCCACACCCGCACAAAAACCTATATCGTCCTTGAAGCCTAGTTCAAGAAGTCTTTTGCCATGGCTTGAATCAAGGAGGGCCTGACGGATATTGCGCCTGTAGTGCAAATAAAGGACATGGGCCGTACGTGCAGAATCACTCAAAACAACCTCACGTCTGTCTGAGAGCATGTTTATAAGCATCCCTCCGCACACGGCGTCTTCCAAAGACATCTGCCCATCCGTACCGGATAGGGCCAGCAATACGTCCGCATCCTCTTTTGAGAGATATTCCACTACCGTGTGGAGGTTGACAAAGGAACATATTATTACCTCTTTCGGACTCCTGACGGCCGTCAGATTCCTGGTGCAGTTGGTGGTGGTGAAGATGACGGCCCTACCCCGGACTGCATCGGAAGAGTATTCTTCGGGTGAATTACCGAGATGAAAACCCCTGACCCTTACACCACCCCTCTCACCACCCAAAAGCACCCCATCCTTACCGAGGCTTTTCACTTTTTGCCTGAACAAATCCTTTGCCTTGCTCACCGTATCGCACGGATGGATAACCTTACACCCCTGAGAGAGGGCGTATATCATCGTTGAGCAGGCCCTGAGCACATCAATGACCACCACCCTGCTGCCCGCCTGCTCCATCCTCCGCAGTTCAGATGGGGTAAATGATAGATTTATCTTCATGTTCCCTGTAGCGTCCGATCGGTTCGGCTGAGGCTTCGACAGGCTCAGCCCCTGAGTTCATCGAAGGGCTCACCGCCGAAGCCTCCGCATCGGACGAATAAAAAATGACTCGGATACGGAGGCCCGACACTACAAAAACCCACTTAAACCACGACCTATCGGTGCGGGTAGTTCCCGCAAGTTCATCGGGGTCTCTTGGGCGACAACCCGAGCTTTTTATAAAGTAGAGGAAAATCTATCTCCCTCTCCGTCACCTCTCTCAGCCTCGGCAGCTTGACCCTGCTCCACCTCTGAAGGTGGCTGGCAAGGCCTTCGCACACCTCTACCGCCCAAGCCGTATCCTTCTTGACGACGATAACTGGCGTCTCCGTCTCTCTGGCCCTGGAGAGAATAACGTCATTGGGATAGAAACCGCCCGTAAGTATCAGGCACTTGGTAGGCGTCTCCAGGGCGGCAAGCTGTACGTCACTCCTGTCTCCCCCCGTTACAACCGCCTTATTTGAAACACGACTGAAATACTTTAGAGCGCTCTCCATGTTCATCGCCCCTACCATGAAATGTTCTACCAGCTCATCCAGCTTATCCTCGCAGCAGAGAACCTCGCCCTTGAGCGCCTTGACCATCTCCCTCACCGGCAGCGCCCCTATCACGGGGTCCTTATGTATAACCCCAAGTGTATCCACACCCTTTGACTTAAGATACGGCGACACAACGTTCTTTATGTACTTCTGCTTACCCTGCGGCACGAGATTAAATATGACTCCGATGAGTTTGTCGCCAAGGATTCCGTGCGCATACATGAAGCCGTCCAGGGTCTCAAGAAGGTTTTCAAACCTATCTGTGAAGACGACCCTTGCATTTACCTCGTTTACAAAGTCCAGTTCGGAGATGCCCATCAACGAGCCGCCAGAGAGCTTTCCCAACCCGTGAACCAGCATAACGTCTCTGTCCCTCGACAACCCAGAAAACGTGGTAAGCACCTTATCCCTCACCTGGGACATCTTTACTTCACCCTTCAGAGCGGAGGTCAACAATTCTTCCGTTAATACTACCGGGCATATGGACTCCATAGAGGCCTCCTCACCTATGGCCGTCTTTAAAAACACAGCGTCCTCATCAACGAGCATATTGTCCACCCTGGTGGGCAGTGCGCCCAGCGGCTTGAAAAAGCCCACCTTGAAGCCGTCGGCCTTTAGCCTGAGTCCCATTCCCAGCCACACCAGGCTCTTGCCTGAAGATTCAGTAACGGAACCTATCACTATAGGTAGCATAAATCGTACCTCCTTTAGCCGGGCGCTATGGTTGCCCTGGCGTCAATAGCCACTACACCACTGCCGTGCGGCAGCACTACAAGGGGGTTTATATCCAGCTCAAGTATTTCCGGGAAGTCCACCACCAGTTGAGAGATGCGCTGGATACCTTCAACAACGGCGTCCACGTCCAGGGCGCCCTCGCCCCTGGCCCCCTTAAGCAGCGGATATGACCTTATCTCCTTTACCATCTCCCAGGCATCCGACTTGGTTAAAGGGGCTACACGAAACGAGACGTCCTTAAGCATCTCCACGTAGATACCGCCGAGCCCGAACATAATAAGGTGACCGAACTGGGCATCATGACTAACCCCCAGAATGACCTCCCGCCCGCCCTGAACCATCTCCTGCACAAAGACTCCGTCAATATGGACGCCAGGCACCCTCCGCCTGACCCCCTCCACTACACTCTCAAAGGCCCTGCCCACTTCATCGGGCCCCTCCAGCCCCAGCCTCACCCCCCTGATGTCCGACTTATGGAGTATGTCGGGCGACGCCACCTTCAGCACCACCGGGTAACCAATCTCTTCGGCTGCCTCTACGGCAGAACTCCTGGCAGCAGCCAATACACTCTTTGGCAGTCTAAATCCATAGGCGGCAACTACCTCCCTTGCATCACCCTCGGCGAGGGTAAGATGTCCCCTTTCCCTGGCCCTGCTGAAGACCGCACTGACGGCCCCGCGGTCTCCTTTGAAGACCTCCGGTTCTTCCCGGACCTTTTCCGTCCATTGTCTCTGTCTATACATCATATCCACCGCGCGCACTGCATTCTCAGGAAAGCGGTAATTGGGTATCCCATACCCCGCCAGCACGTCCACGGCAGGTTTCATGGTGAGACCCCCCAGGAACGAGGCCACCACCGTCTTACGTTTATACTTACCGGCCAGTTCCCCCACCACCCGCGCTATATCCCTCTCGTCTATCAGGGCGATCGGGGCAAGCATGGTAATGACAGAATGCACGTTGTCATCCTTTAAGACCAACTCCAGCGCGGTACGATAACGCTCAGGTCCGGTATCGGCAATGGTGTCCACAGGGTTATAGATGCTTGCTATGGGGGGCAGACACCTCCTCAGACCGTCAATAGTCTCCTTTGAGAATGAGGCCATCTTGAGGTTCGAGCGCTCTACGACATCAGAGGCCAATATGCCGGGTCCACCGGCGTTGGTGAACAGGGCTACCGACGGCCCCTGCGGTATCTCCCGCAGGCTGAAGGCCTCGGCGAAGACAAAGAGTTCCTGCAGGCTGTTAGCCCTGAGCACGCCCGACTGGCGAAAGGCCGCGTTGACTGCATTTTCAGAACCTGCCAGACTCCCCGTGTGCGATGAGACGGCCCTCGCACCCGCCACGGAGCTGCCGGCCTTTATGAGGATGACAGGTTTCTTCTTTGTCACACGAAACGCAGTCTCCATGAAGGCACGCCCGTCCTTGATGCCCTCGATGTAACCTAATATGACACGCGTCTCAGGGTCATCCTCCAGGGCCTTCAACAGGTCCACCTCGTTTATATCCATATTGTTGCCCGTGCTTATAAATTTCGAAAATCCGATGTGCTCCGTAAGGGCCCAGTCAAGTATGGCGGTGCAGACGGCGCCGGACTGGGAAAAGAAGGCGATGTTTCCGGCGGGAGGATGACCGTGAGAAAAGGTGGTGTTCAGCCTGTGGTGGGTGTTTATAACCCCAAAACAGTTTGGCCCTATCGTCCTTATATTGTACCTGTGCACCCTCTCAAGAAGCTCCCTTTCCCTGGCCGCACCCTCGCTTCCGCTCTCCTTGAAACCCGCCGTGATAATCACCGCCGAATCAATGCCCTTCCGAGCACATTCGTCAATCACCTGAAAAGTAAGGTCCGCGGGAACGACAATAACGGCCAGGTCTATACCGCCCGCCACCGCATTGACGCTTGGGTAGGCCTTGAGGCCGAGAACAGAATCGGCCTTGGGATTAATGGGATATATCTTACCGGAAAAGCCGTAACCGATTATGTTCTTCAGGATATCGTGACCTATCTTGTGCTCTTCACGTGCGGCGCCGATAACCGCTATGGACTTGGGTTGGAAGAAATGTTCTAGCATGGCGTTGGGTATATTAGACCTCTGAGAAATCTTGCATTTTCATCTATTGCATTTCGATTGTAGGGGTGCCGCAGGGCTTAAGCCCTGCGGCACCCACTGTCATCCTGAGCGAAGCGAAGAATACTGTAGGGGCGGGGTTCCCCCGCCCCTACTCCTCAGAATGACCCCTTGAGCCTGGAGATTATTGCCTTGAGAAACTCCGGGAGGTCGGACGGCCGTCTGGAACTTATCATGTTGCCGTCAACCACCACCACTTTATCCTCGTAGACCGCACCGGCATTCACCAGATCGTCCCTTATGGCATAGTAACACGTCATCTTCTTACCCTTCACCACACCGGCCGATATAGGCACCCAGGCGCCGTGGCATATGGGTGCAACCACCCTGCCCGCATCACTCATGGCCTTTACCACCTTCAGGACGCTGTCGTAACGCCTGAGCCTGTCCGGGGCGTAGCCGCCCGGTATGATTACGGCATCAAAATCCCTCCAGTTTATCTCGTCCACGCGGCGGTCTGCCTCCATGGGATAACCGCCGTTCTTGCCGTGATAGACCTTCTTTTCCGGACCGGCCACCACCACCTCCGCCCCGGCCTCTATCAACCTGAGCTTGGGATACCACCCCTCCAGGTCTTCATAATCATCCTCCACCAGGATAAGGACTTTTTTACCCTTCAGTTCCATCCCTCTATCCCCCACAAAATTATAAATACTGAAGCACATTCAGTATTCATTCCCCTCTTGATAGGGGGGAGTCCGAATAAAGTCCACCTCAGGCGGATTAAACCCTGCGGCGCGACTCCGACACTGCATTATTCCTCTTTTGAAGTCCCTTTAGATGGTTCACTTTTAGAGAACGTTGCTTCAGGACCTCTTTCAAACAACCTAATTGTGGCAAGGTCATAAAGACGGGTGCATAAAGCTATGCAAAAGATACCCATCGCTATAGTGGCTAAAAAGACCGCAGTGTTATAAAGGTATATTAAAGCATATATAATCAAACCAATTCCCACAACGAACAATGTAATCTGAGGTAAGGCACGAATAAATAAGAAAAATCCCTTCCAGGCTTGCTGGAACAATGGATATGGCCTGACCGCCTTGAGGGATTCCACATATTCTTCCCTGGCTTTTTCGTATGATTTCCTTTCAATCAATAAAACAAAGAGGTTGTTGTATGCTAACATGAAATCAGGCCTGAGCCTCAGGGCCTCACGGTACTCCTTTTCTGCCTCATCATAGCGCTTGAGTTCTTTAAGCAGATTGCCCAGGTTGTTGTGGGCCGCTGGATAATCAGGCCTCAGCCTCAGGGCCTCACGGTACTCTCTCTCTGCATCCTCATACCTCTTGAGGTCGCTAAGCAGGTTGCCCAGGTTGTTGTGGGCCGCTGGATAATCAGGCCTGAGCCTCAGGGCCTCACGGTACTCCTTTTCTGCCTCATCATAGCGCTTGAGGCCGCTAAGCAGAAGGCCCAGGTTGTAGTGGGCCTCCGGGTAATCGGGCCTCAGCCTCAGGGCCTCCCTTAATTCTTCCATGGCATCATTAAGTCGTCCCTGTCCAAATAAATCCGTGGCACGATTAAAATGTGATTCAGGATTGTTACACGTCATTTAGCAAACCCTTCCCTATCCGCCTGAGGCGGATTACACACCCCCGGCCCCTCTTAATAGAGGGGAGACAGCATGACATTTCGCTCTATTCTGCCATTTGTGCAACAGGCTTTGTACACAGCCTAAAATGTCTCGGCTAAATTCTAATACACGAAATCCAAACTATCCAACAAAAACATCTCTGATTATGTATAACGAATTAAATACGGCTGCTATTGACTCAGGCAAGCTGATTAATTATCATGTGTGAACAACTGTTCAACAATAGGCCCTTGCTGGAAATATGCCAAAGCAAACACTGCTCAAGCGAACGAAAGCAAAGGAAGACGTCTGCGAGACACACTACATAGACCGGGAGCGTGTGAGGTATGTAGAGAGGCGGATGCAGGCGGACGGCATCATAAACAGTCTCGCCGAGACCTTTCAGGTCTTAGGCGACCCTACCCGTATAAAGATAATCTTTGCGCTGTCGCAGAAGGAACTCTGTGTCTGCGACCTTGCGGGCCTGTTGGGACTGTCGAGCTCCGCCGTCTCTCACCAGCTAAGGGTGTTGAGGAACATGCGCCTTGTGAAATACCGGAAGGAGGGGCGCATTGCATACTATTCTCTGGACGATTCGCACATCAGCCGACTGTTTGAGGAGGGCCTCAAACACGTAGAGGAGTCTTGAAGTACAAAATAACAATATGAGATGTAGCGTGGCAGCAAGCTGTCACGTTCAACTGCCGGTGGTTATCTTAGCCGTTCAGGGCCGGCATGCGACGTGAGAGCAAGCTCGCACGCTACATCCAAAATATGTCCCGCAGGGCTAAAGCCCTGCGGCACCCACTAATCTGCCTAACTATGGAAAAGACGCTTTTATTAAAGATCCCTGAGATGGACTGCCCCGAAGAGTCCCAGTTGCTGAAGAAGAAATTGACGGCGCTGAAGGGGATAAACAGCCTTGACACCTTTCTGCTGTCCCGGGAACTCAGGGTCGGATATGACGAGAGGCTCGTCAGCGAGGCCGACATCGTAACGGCGGTAAAAGAGACGGGTATGAGCGCCTACGTGGTAGGCGCCCCCGCCTCTAAGGAACAGAAAGAAGGACTCGACTGGGGCAGGAGGTGGCAGCTGGTCCTCACCAGCCTGTCCGGACTCTTCGCGGTGTCCGGGCTTCTCTTATACCTAAAGGGTTTTCCTGCCGACATAACCATACCGCTGTATCTAGCGGCCATGCTCACCGGCGGGCCGCGCATAGCGTTGAAGGGGTTCAGGGCCGCCAAGGCGCTTGACCTCGACATGAACTTTCTTATGACGATTGCGGTGATTGGCGCCGCCGCCATAGGCGAATGGGGAGAGGGCGCAATGGTAATCTTTCTGTTCTCACTGGCCCAACTGCTCGAATCGCACAGCCTGGACAGGGCAAGAAACGCCCTCCGGTCGCTTATGAACCTGTCTCCCCAGGAGGCCCTGGTAAAAAGGGAGGGGAGGGAGGTCACTCTACCGGTGGAGGAAGTGGCGCTGGGGGACATCGTGGTAGTAAAGCCCTCGGAGAGGATTCCGCTGGACGGCATAGTTACAGACGGGTACTCATACGTAAACCAGGCCCCAATCACCGGTGAATCAATCCCCGTAGAGAAGTACGTCGGGCGGGAGGTCTTTGCGGGGACGATTAATAAAGAAGGCGTCCTGGAGTTTCGCGTCACCCATATAGCCAAAGATACCACACTTGCCCACATAATCCACCGCGTGGAGGAATGTCAGGCACAAAGGGCCCCATTCCAGAGCTTTGTAGACAAATTCGCCCGTGTCTATACCCCGACGGTAATAGCACTGGCACTCCTGGTGGCCACCGTTCCACCGTTACTCACCGGCACCCCGTTTATACCCTGGATTTATAAAGGACTTGTACTGCTGGTTATATCCTGCCCCTGCGCCCTGGTAATAGCCACGCCCGTCAGCCTGCTCTCTGGGATTACCTGTGCGGCAAGAAACGGTGTACTTATAAAGGGCGGCGTCCACCTGGAAGAGGCGGGCCGAATAGAGGTGATCGCCTTCGATAAGACAGGCACCCTCACCACGGGTACGCCGGAGGTAATTGACGTACTCCCCATGAACTCGTTGCCCCACAACGAGCTCTTAAGCATAGCGGCATCTATCGAGTCAAGGAGTGAACACCACCTCGGGGGCGCCATACTGCGCAGGGCAAGGAAGGACGGTATAGAACCCTCCGATACAAACGGCTTTCAGGCCATCCCCGGGAAGGGCGCTTCCGCTAAAATAAAAGGGAAGGAATATTATATAGGAAACATAAAGCTGTTCAGGGACTTGGGCATACCCTTATCTCCCGCGGAGGCTACGCTGTCAGGACTCCAGGCGCAGGGAAAGACTGTAATGCTGGTGGGAGAAGCTGGCGGGCTGTTGGGTATAATAACCGTAGCAGATAATATACGCCAGTCCAGTATAGAGGCACTACCAGGGCTGAAACGAAACGGCATAAAGAAGATTCTGATGCTTACCGGCGACAACGCCGGTACGGCCAAGGCCATTGCCGCGAAGCTTGCCATTGATGAATATTTTGCGGAACTATCACCGGAAGATAAGGTAACCGCCGTAAAGGAGTGCATAAAAAAATACGGTAAGACGGCCATGGTAGGAGACGGGGTAAACGATGCACCCGCCATGGCGGCATCTTCGCTTGGGATTGCAATGGGCACGGCAGGGACGGATACCGCCCTGGAGACGGCCGACATTGCACTTATGTCCGACGACCTCACAAAGCTGCCGTTCGCCCTCAGCCTGAGCCGTCGCACGTTAAGGGTCATAAAAGAAAACATTGCATTTGCCATTATCGTAAAGGCGGTGTTCATTGCCCTTATTGCCCCCGGGTGGACCACATTGTGGATGGCGGTGGGGGCCGACATGGGTGCGTCACTGCTGGTAATATTTAACGGACTCAGGCTTTTGAGGTATAATCCTTAATAAAGGCAGGGCTTCTTGCCCTGCCAACGGAGCAATCGGTGAGAACTCCTAAACGGTACAACATAGAAGGACATGTACACTTTGTAACCACAACGTGTTATAAACGTGTCCCAATATTTCTGTACGATTTATGTAACACGTCTGTTATTGAGGCCGTAGAATTCTACAGGAGAAAGCACAATTTTAACCTCATCGGATATACAATAATGCCAGACCACTTGCACCTGCTAATCCAATTACATAATGCCACAAAAATATCTGACATAATCCGTGATGTAAAGCACGCTGTTGCCTTCAAGATATTAAGCACATTGAAGGCGGGGCAACAAGCCCCGCCCTACCCAAGTAGCAAAACCAACAAACATAAGGTAAAACTTCGTACTACTGAGAGCGCAGACGGTGCCTCACGCACGAACGGCCTCTCGCGGGGTAAGGCAGGGCTTCTCGCCCTGCCATCCAACAATAACATTTTAGCCCGACTGAGGTTGGAAAACCCTGGTAAACGAGGGCACAGATACTCCATTTGGGAGAGAGGATTTTACGATTTCAATATTTACTCTGAGAAGATGCTTAAAGAAAAATTAGATTACATTCACATGAACCCTGTGCGCAGGGGACTTGTCGGCAGTCTTGGAGATTGGAGATATTCCAGTTTTAGGAATTACTTCTTGGACGATCATTCAGTAATAACCGTTGATAAAATAGAGCTGTGAGTAACTATTAGTCGGCAGGGCAGCAAGCCCTGCCGCTACCCTGGACAAGATCGAGTAACAGTCACATGAAGGCAGTTGTATTTAACGAACACGGCGGCGTTGACAAACTGAGATATGAAGACATCGAGGACGCACCGGGCCCGGGCTCCCATGAGGTAAAAATCAGGGTCAGGGGCTGCGGCGTCAACCACCTGGACATCTGGGTCAGGGAAGGCATGAGAGGTCTGGACATCCCCATGCCCCACATCCTGGGCAGTGAGGTCACGGGTGAAATTGTGGAGGCGGGGAAATCGGCCCTGGGATTTAAGGTCGGACAGAGGGTTATGGTCACGCCCGGTATCTCTTGCCGGAGATGCAGGCACTGTCTCTCCGGCAACGACAGCCAGTGCGAGGAGTTCCAGATAGTGGGATACCAGACCCAGGGCGGCTACGCAGAGTTCATTACGGTATCGGCAACAAACGTCCTGTCCATTTCAGACGCATGGTCTCTTGAGGAGTGGGCGGCCGTGCCGCTTGTATTTCTGACTGCATGGCATATGCTTCTTAAAAGAGGGGGGCTCAAGCCCGGAGAGGACGTGCTCATCCACGCCGCCGGAAGCGGCATAGGCAGCGCAGCAGTACAGATAGCGAAACTCTGCGGGGCGCGGGTAATTACCACCGTGGGTAGCAGGGAAAAGATAGAGAAGGCAAAAAAACTCGGGGCCGACGATGTAATAAATTACCGCGAACAAGACTTCTCAGAGGCCGTAAAGAAGCTTACGGGGGGGAAGGGCGTGGAGCTGGTCTTTGAACACATCGGACAGGAGACGTGGGAAAAGAGCCTCCGCAGCCTTGCCAAAGGCGGCCGCATGGCGATATGCGGGGTTACAGGCGGGCCGACCGGCACCGTAGACATCCCCTTCCTCTTCCTAAGGCAGCTTTCTATCCACGGCTCATACATGGGCGGCAGAAATGAGCTCTTGGACGCCATACGCCTTATTGAACAGGGTAAACTGAGGCCGGTGGTGGACACGGTCTTCCCGCTCAAGGACGCCGCACTGGCACAGAAAAAAATGGCAGAAAGAAAATTCTTTGGTAAACTTGTCTTAAGGCCGTAAGGAGTAACT
>MHZB01000039.1 GCA_001828605.1 Planctomycetes bacterium RIFCSPLOWO2_12_FULL_50_35
CTCAGGGCTGTGGACAATGCGGTTTAAGGGGATTGAGTCTGACTGCCAGAACGAGGCTGAAAACGGGCCCAAAGAGGGGGAGTTCACCTTCGAGGTATCACAGGCGGGAGACACCCTCTCGGCCACCTGGATAGACGGTGGTACCACCAACATCTTTACGGGAAAGGTCAGGGGCACTATTGTCAAGGCAACAGTGTATGGACTCTATCTTGAAAATTGCCGCGTCATCACGGAAATAACCGCAGAAGTAGTGGGCTCGAGCGAACAGGTCGGCACATATTCGGGACAAGAATTAAACTGCGAGACCTGCACCTGGAAGGGCGAGCTTACCGTAACCATTCAAGCTGCCCCCGGAACCCCCAAATAGTGCAAGATATAATGTTGACTGCAGCGGAAACTGTACGCCCCCCTAAGAACGACAGTTCCGATTTATCTGTCTGCCGTTCTCTTTGTCTGCTCGCTTGTCTCCTCTTTTTCGTTCATTTCTGTCTGTTCGTCCACTTTTGCCTTGGCAGGGGTTTCTAAAATTTCTGCTACATGCTTTGCGGGAATGGCAAAGTTTGAACCGGTAAACCCCGTGAAAACACCATAGGTAATGGCGATTACCTTACCATTGCGGTCAATGATTGGCCCGCCGCTCCCACCGATGGTAGTCTGGGCGTCAAACACCACCCGATCCTCAAGCACGTCTGTTATATGCCCTTGTGTGGCCAGGGGTCTTATCAAGTGGCGTCTGGATAGTTCATCGGCTAATCCCAAGAAATCAAGGCCCAAGCCGTAGACCAACTCATCCATCACGGACTTCTCCACTCTGGCCAGTATAGCGCTTACTCCGGCAGGATAACCTATAACAACCACCGGCTCGCCTACAACAATATCTCTGTCAGTATCCAGCTCCAGTACGGGCAGTTTCTCGCCGCGGGGATCAACGCTGACTATAGCTAAATCAAATCCTTCCGAGACCTTTTCCGCTTTAAGCTGGAATGGCTTCTCAATGCCGGGGAAAAATGCCCTGAACTCTTTGAATTCCGGACGGAAACCCATCTCAACGGGACCGAACCGTCCTGGCTGCCTCCACCACGGTAGGGCAATATGTTTATTTGTAAGAATCTTACCGTCCATACCAATGAGAAAACCTGACCCCGTATATTCATAGGGTATATTGTACGGACCTGCTTGATCGTCGTCTCCAAAACCGTAGACACCCTGGATTAGGCAGACGCTGCCGCTGAAGTCTTTTATTATTTTTTCGGCAACAACATCCCTCTCCTCCAGAGTTTCTATCCTCTCTGTGGTCTCTTGCAAGCGATATACCACCTCTTTCTCAAGCTTTCTCTGTGAGACCGAGCTGTAAAACACAAATAAGGCCAGCACAACACCCACCAACGTGACCAGCGCAAGCCCCATGCGGAAGTGCAGAGAAGACTGGGTTAACGCCTCCCACACCAGTTCCCTTAAGAAGGAACCGGCGGTAACAAACCCTCCTCCACGCTCCTCCGTTGCCATGGCAACGGAGTCCTCCAGCATCTCCCGGAAGGGCTTGCAAACATCCCCCTCTTCGCTTTTCATCCTGAGGCGTACCTTCGGACCACCGGCACCGAACTCAATCATGTCACCGTCACGAAGAACAATCTCCTCCACATGCCTGCCATTCACAAAGGTGCCGTCCGCCTTGTTCTTCAGGAGGTAGTCACAATCTTTCAATTTTACTTCGGCATGGAAGGGCGCAGTGGTCCTGTCAACGGAAGCGTCAAAACGCAACTCATTTCCGGGGTCTGTACCGACCTTCAACCTCTCTTCGGTAAAGACCTCCGTTACGCCCCTCTTGCTGCCGGAGAGATGAACAAAGACCAATTTCATCTATACGCCCCTGTCTAAAAGAACACCTGAACGGGGTCAACGTTTGCAGTAATGTTCGTATATATTGTCTGCAAAAGACCTTAAAGCACTCACATCATGGCCCAGCTCCTGGAGTCTCCTGTCAAAATCCTCCAGGCTGGTAAAATTCTCAGAAATGTACTGCGCTACGAAGGTCTCTGCCGTTATGGAATTTACCTCAGGCCCTTTGTCTTCCGGACTTTGATATATCTTATAGGCGATCAAGTCAGTAATGGCCATCAGCGCCATGTCTTTATCCCTGCCTATCCTATTTCGCACCATTTCGAATGTAAGCCCTTTACTTCTATAATAGTATCTGTAAATGGCCTCTGCAACGTCCTGAAGTGCCTTTGTGCCTTTGCAGGCCTTGGGGATCCTAACCAGAAAATCCTCGGGCTTTTTGAAATGGTCTGTCACATACTCCGCCACGGCAGCCTCGGCCTTTCGGAAATTAGCCTCTGTGCCCTTATCCTCTTGATTCTCAGATACCTTATAGGCCACCAACGCCGTAATGGCCTTAAGGCCTGGATTTTCATCAATTTTCAGGCTTAACCCCCGAATTACCGGTTCCATCTCTACTACCTCCACCTTCGCATAGACAGGTTTGCAGGATTCTCATAAACTGAGACCCTCAAAAACCAATGATAGCGCCACCATTGCAAGGAGCGAGAAGCGACGAAGCAATCTCATATTTCCCAGCTAGAACTATCTACGAGATTGCTTCGCTCGCAACAATGTTCTACAGCATTATATGCGTTTCCCGGTACTTTTGCAGAGCTCTTCTAACATAATTATATATTAGTTTCTACCGCAATTCTATGCGAAACCAATGTACAATGTACCCTGCAGGGTATTCCCGGCCAGCGCATCAATAAACCCCCTAAGAATTCTCTTGACCCCCCTTCGGAGAGCAATAAGATTGCCATCTTAAGGGGCAGAGGTCTCCTTAATGTCCCCCATCCGGGGAGGGGGAAGTGGAGAACAAGTGGGGGTTGATGTCCCAATTTTCTATTTTTTTGCTATTGCAATTACCCCGCATCATTAATATTATCAGACGAGACCCCTGAAAAGCTCAACTTGAGGTAGGGGTTCAAAATTTTGAACCCCTACACTGCTTTTGCAGAAGTCTTCAGATATTACTGAGCGTTCTAAAAATGTCGTCCAACACCCTGTGTTATTCTGAGCGAGGCGTGCAGCGTGACAGCCACGCAGAAGGTGAATCTACTTCTAGTACGACTTGCCGCTGCGATTAACCATTACCTGAAAGAGAGATAGCGGAAAGACTCCCATCGCCCAGAATGATGTGAGACCTCTGCAAAAGTGTATTTTACAGGATTCAAACCAAGTTTTTCCCTCCCCCTTGAGGGGGGAGGGAAAGGGTGGGAGTGATTGTTAGCCTTAGTATATCTATTTATACTAGATACACTTAGGATGTTGGGGGTATCACCCTCCCCCTATCCCCCTCCCCTCAAGGGAGGGGGAGCATTGAAGAAACCTGTTAGAGTTTTGCAGAGGTCTCGATGTATGGTTAGTACCTTAAATCCATGAAATCATGAAGAAATCCATAAGGACACACCTTGCGTTGCTTTTTGCCCTCCTGGCGCTGGCGCCCATTGCCATGATATTCGCCATCTACAGCCCCGGGGTCTTAAGGGCGCTGAATAGCAATGCCATAGAAAACCTCCAATCACTGGGGAAAAGCCACGTAAATATTGCATCTCTATGGATTGAAGAAAAAATAATGGACGTGGAACGTATTGCCGTTTCCCCTCCGGTACAGGCAGCGCTTGCGGGACAGTCGTCGGACAGGGGAGAACTCTCCGGTTTCCTCCGCGCCAATCTGAAAGAACTCGGTCTCTCTGGAATTTATGTATTCGATAAAGACGATAACCTGAAGGCATCTGAGAAGACGGACGGGCATGTTGACCCGCATAAGGACGTAAAGCAGCTCCTTGATTGTACCCGGAAAGGCATATGTACAACATGGGCGGGACTGCACCAGACCGATAATGCGAAGGACGGGTGCCCGGCGCTCTTTGTAGCAAGACCCATTCTGGCAGGGAAAGACACCCTGGGCACAATAGTCGCACACCTTGACCTCTCCAAGCTGAGAGAAATTCTTGATGCCCTAATGGGGGGGAAGGAAGTCTGCAGTCTCCTTGTAGACAGGGAAGGCAGGCTGTTAACGTGCTTGATGCTGGACCCCTCCTGCAGATACAACGAGACCGTAGGCAAGAAACTGGCCGACCCCGGTACGGGAGACCTTGTACCCATAGTAAAGGCATGTCTTTCAGAAAAGGGGGGTTTCTCTCCAGGGGTGTATACCAACTATTTTGGAGAAAAGGTAGTGGGCGCTTGGGGATGGATACCTGAACTGGATGCCGGCCTGATACTGGAGGTCAAAGCCCGTGAGTTCTTTGAGCCTGTTTCAATGGTCAAGAAAAGACTGTGGTCTCTCCTGTTAATAGTCGGAATCGGTCTGGTCGTTGTGTCCATATTTGTGAGCCGCAGGGTGTCGGAGCCCATCCTCTCACTGACACAGACGGCAAAGAAAATAGCGGCAGGAAATCTAAAAGAACGCTCTTCAATAAAATCCCAGGACGAGCTTGGCGAGCTGGCGGAAAGTCTCAACACCATGGTTGAGTCCATTCAGAGAGAACACGCCGAACTGGAAGAGGCCAACAAGAAACTTGCTGCGACTGCGATCAGAGACGGCCTTACCGGACTCTACAATCACTACCGCTTCCAGGAGATGCTGGACTCAGAGTACCGGCGGGCCAAACGGTACGACCTGCCCCTGTGTCTGATCATGATGGACATTGATAATTTCAAATTAATAAACGACACATACGGCCATCCGTTCGGCGACTTCATCCTGAAAGAGATAACGCACATAATCAACGACTCCATAAGGGACACCGACATCGCAAGCAGGTACGGCGGGGAGGAGTTTACGGTCATCCTTCCCAATGCCACCCTTGACGGCGCCTTTGCGGTGGCGGAAAAACTGAGGCATACTGCGGCCGACTACGTCTTCAGCCAAGCCGATAATACTACGAGGCTGACCTTGACTATAGGCATCTCCTCACTGGCAGAGGAAGAGATAAAAACCAAAGACGATATGGTAAAACATGCCGACGAGGCCATGTACGAGGGGAAAATAAGGGGGAAAAACATGGTGGTCTCCTGGGGTGAATTTATACTCTGGGAAAGGCTTGCGGCGAAAAAAGGAGAGGTGTCCACGGAACACTACCGGAAGAGATTTATGTCAACGGCCAACACCATGAAGAGGTCGTACATGGAGGCCGCCACTACACTTGTAAAGACCCTCGAGGCAAAAGACGGCTATTCCGCCACGCACTCTTATCTGGTGGCCACCTATGCAGTAAGGCTCGCAGAAGAACTGGGACTTTCTCGTGAAAAAACAGAGATAATAAAAAACAGCGCCATTCTCCAGGACGTAGGAAAAATTGCAATACCAAGTGGCATCCTGACAAAGACAGACAAGCTCACCGAAGAAGAATACAACATACTAAAGACGCACCCTGAGCAAAGCGCCAGGGTACTCGAAGGTATAGGATTCCTGGAAGAAGAAATCCCTATAATACTTTACCACCAGGAGTGGTTTAACGGAGAGGGTTACCCCAGCGGCCTGAAAGGGACGGCAATCCCGCTGGGCGCAAGGATACTCGCCATCTGTGACGCATATGCGGCGATGACCTCCAAAAGGCCCTACCGCGGGAGCCTGACCCATAAAGACGCCGCCGAGGAGATACGCAGGGGGGCAGGAAGGCAGTATGACCCACATCTGATAGAGCCGTTTGTCCGAGCCATGGAGAAACTCCTGGCCACCACCAGACGCATCTACATCCCACAGTTAAATAAAACGGTAGACATATCGTAAGCCACAGGGACGTGGCGCAAATCCAATGGTAGACAACGAAGTTTTACTTCGTTGAGAGAAGGAAGTGGGGTTTCTAAATAGGAGGCACTAGATGGCTAAAGCCCTAGGCTACCCTCAGCCTCTGTAGAAGAGCCTTGTAGCGTCCGATCTCCGTATCGGACGCACAAAAATCGCCGGGTGCGGAGACCCGACGCTACGCTTCGTTAAAAAATCAACGACCGTAAAGGTCGTTGTCTACCTTTTTCACACCCAAGACACCACGCCCAATCCACCGCAATCGTAGGGGCACGACATGTCGTGCCCCTACACTCATGTATTGAGACCTCTAAAAAAGTCTGAATAGCTGTCATTCTGAGGGAGTGAAACGACCGAAGAATCTGGATTCTTCGCTTCGCTCAGAATGACACATACTCTCCAGAGATTTTTTCAGAACCCTCATTATTAGATGTAGCGTGGCAGCTTGCTGCCACGTTCAGTCTTACATACCAGCGTGCGAGCAAGTTCGCACGCTACATTTAAGAGATTGCTTTGCTCGCAATGACAGTTGTGCAGACCTTTCAGAAGCCTCAGCTTATTAATAGAGACCTCTGCAAACGTTTTATTTTATGGGGTCCAGCGACTACGTCGCTGGAGAATAATGCATTAACCTTCTTTTAATGCCCATTGACACAGTCAATGGACTCCAAGATTTTGACTTTTTCAGAGGTCTCTAATATTAAGGTAAAGTACAACCGTCTACTCAATTCCAACGGTCTTTAACAACTCCTCCACCTGTGTCTCTTCATGGGTGGGGGGTGCGCAGTACCCAAGCGGCACACAGACATAGGCCACTGCCCTGCCGTCGGGGCTGGCCGGATATGGAAGTTTGGTCTCCTCTCCGGGGTCGTGCAGTGTGACGATCTTTCCCGGCCGATATGTCCCCAGAGCGGCCCTCAAGAGCCGCAGCGTATCGGGGGCATCCTTCTTACCCACGATGACCGCATGGGGAGGAGTGTTTATATGGTAGGCAAGGGCCAGGGCATAGGCCGAGGCAAAGTGTCCGGATTCCTCCGCAGACCCGGCATAGGCCTTGAGGGTGCGCTCTGAACTTTCACGATATCTACCCTCATATGTTATGTAATATAGCCTGTCTAATACTATCACGGCCACGGCATTTGCGGCCGGTGTCGGCACGTCTTCAAACGGCTTACGCACAAAACGTCCATGTGTGCGGGCCGTGTCAAAGAAACCGCCGCG
>MHZB01000040.1 GCA_001828605.1 Planctomycetes bacterium RIFCSPLOWO2_12_FULL_50_35
TATCTCTTTCCCCGACTGGAGACCGTTATTCTTCTGGAGGCAGGACCCTCTATGTGCATTGAGATCCTGAGGCAGTTCTCAGGCAGGCATTCTTCCACCCTGTCGGCCCACTCGACTACAGAGACACCGTCACCCCAGAATATCTCGTCACAACCGAGGTCGTACATCTCTCCGGCGCCCTCCAGCCTGTAAGCATCAAAATGGTAGATGGGAATACGTGCCTTATATTCAGCCACCAGCAAAAAGCTGGCGCTCCTCACCTCCCTGACGTCGCCTATGCCGAGACCGGAGGCCAGCCCCTTGACCAGCGTAGTCTTGCCGGAACCCAGACTGCCCGTAAGCGCAACCACGTCGCCTGGCACCAGAAGTCCGCCTATCTTACGTCCCAGCTCCATCGTCTCTTTCTCACTGGAAGTAGTGACAATAAACACTGCCTGGGTATCGCTAGAGGTGCTCATATCCCTCCGGCCTTATGCGCCTCAGCTTGCCATATTTATCTTTAAGAAAAAGCCCCTTCTCCTTGCGGATGTGGCCTATCATCGTAGCGGGAACCTTCAGTGGATTCTTCTTCAGAAGCATCTCTGCCTGCGGTTTACTCAGTGTGAACAACAGTTCGTAGTCCTCGCCGTCTGACAGCGCATGACGCAGAGGGGTTTTGCCCGTCCTGCGCGCCAATCTATACGCAGCCCGGGAGACCGGTATCTGCTCCTCGTACAGGACGGCGCCGACGCCGCTATCCTCAAGTATATGCCCCAGGTCGAGCGAGAGACCGTCGCTTATGTCTATCATGGAGTGCAGCCTGAAGTTTCTGTTTAAATAAACGGCCTCCTCCAGCCTGGGTTCAAACCGGAGATGCCTCCCCAATATTGACCCTCCCAGTTCGCCCGTAACCATTATGGCGTCTCCCGGCCTTGCGCCGGAACGGAGGATGGGACGCAGTCCGTCCGTGTCCCCAAGCACCGTGACAGTTATAAAGAGGGGTCCCCTGCCGCTTGCGGTGTTTCCGCCCACCACCGTAACCCCGTATTTAGCCGCAGTGTCGTTTATTCCCCTGGCCAGCTGCTTTGCAAACCTCATTGGCGTGGAACGCCGGAAGGCTACGGACACAAGGGCGGTAGTGGCCCTACAGCCCATGGCCGCTATGTCACTGAGACTGGCGGCAACGGCCTTCCTGCCCAATTCCCAAGGCCCCGTGTCCTGGAGTCTGAAATGAGTCCCCTCCAGCAGGGCGTCAGTCGTAAGTATACAAAGACCCTTCGGCCCCCTTACAACCGCCGCATCGTCACCTATACCCTTCAGAACACCCTTAGAAGGCTTTTGAACCGCCCTGAGATGTTTGATATATACGCTTTCCCGCATATGTCGGCAGTATAGAAGAAATGTTTTGACCCGTACACCCAATTATATGTGCAGGGTACTAAATTTCTATTTGATTTTTAAAATCCTTTCTGCTAGTAGCTAGTAGTGCGTCCAATACAAGATTATTTCAATGCATCATACACAGTAGGGGCGACCCGGCGGGTCGCCCCTACATTAATGTTTCGGGCATGAAAGAAATAGGCCGCATCATAACCCTCCTGGAAAAGGAGTATCCTGAGACCAGGCTGGCTCTGGAGTTCAAAACCCCACTCGAATTACTGATAGCCCTTATACTTGCGGCACAATGCACAGACGAAAGGGTAAATCAGGTAACCCGCAAATTATTCAAAAAATACCGTAGTGCCAAGGATTACGCCGAGGCGGACATCGCCGCCCTCGAGGAAGAGATACGGTCAACAGGATTTTTCCGAAACAAGGCAAAAAGCATAAAGGCCTGCACAAGAGATCTTGCGGAAAAGTATAAGGGCAAGGTACCCAACAAACTGGAAGATCTGTTAAGCCTTCACGGTGTCGGCAGGAAGACCGCCAACATTGTTCTCGGCAACGCATTCGGTATACCAGCCATCGGGGTGGACACACATGTGGGTCGGCTGGCCCAGCGTATAGGACTGGCAAGTCATACTGACCCTGACAAGATTGAGGTGGAACTCACGGCAATAGTCCCCAAAGACAAGTGGATAAAATTCTGCCACTTCCTTCAGGACCACGGAAGGAAGGTCTGCATCGCCAGAAAACCCCTCTGCTACCAGTGCGTCATAAACAAGTATTGCAACTACCCTAATAAGACGCCGAGACCCAATGAGTGAATATCTACGATATGGATAAGATGCAAAAAGGGGTTAATTGCCAATGCATTTACAGGGATAATTCATCCCAGCTTGCATCAGCCCAGAAGTACCTGCGGCAGACCTCTTATGTACGTCGAGACGCACCTTGTTTAAAGCTACTTTTTTGATTTTCCTTAGAGTAATACCAAAGGGCTTTATCTAATTCCCTGACAGATACATTATTTTCTTTTGCTATTTGTCTAATCTTACTGGTGTAATCCCACCAAAATTTAAAGTCATAATTTTTTGGCCTTTCTATCCCAAGAGACCATAGGGCACGAAAGTCTAAAATAGGATACAAATCAGGATATTTAAAATGGAGTATAACAGAAGCTAAAGGATAACTACATCCTTGAAGAAGTTGCAGGATTTCTATTTTTAACCTCTCGTTTTTACTGTCAAAAGCAATGCCAGTAACTTCCTTGACAAAATCTTCAGTATTTTCTGGTGAACAGTACTCGCGTTTTGGACGTTTCGATTTCCACAAACCAATTTCGATAAATTGGTTTCTGGTTATGTAATTAGAAGACTCCAATTTGCGCTTGAGATTCTCTTCTATTGTGTGATCTTCTGTGTTTAGATACTTCCGGTCGTATTTCTCGGAATACTTTAAAATAACTTTTCTGGACAAACCAATCATGTTTGACGCTAATTAGTACGCTTCTCTGCGGTGCTTGACACCTACAACAACAACTACCTTATCTTTGTCATCTATTGTATAAATAATGCGATAGGTTCTTACTCGCAGCCTGTAGGACGTCTTGGTATCTTTCAATTTTATAGAGCCTTTGGGGCGAGGTTCTGAGACTAGGGTTTTTATCTTGCCCCAGATAGCGGGCAGGAGGTGTCTTTCTATAGCCTCCAGCTCTTTTTCTACAGAACGTTTAATAACAACTTTATAAGAGACCAAGTTTCTTTAATCTCTTCTCAACCTCTTCCAATGGGCGCGTAGGCTCATTCTCTCTCTCGGCAATAATCTTGAGGTCTTCTATATCCTCAAGCATCTCTTCGTAATCCCTTATATCTAAGACTACAGCCTTTTTCCTGCCCTTTGCGTCAACAATAAATTTTTCTTTCTTTAACGTCTTCATTTAAGAATCTTCTCCAAATTGTTTATAAAGCAAATATGACTCCTAACGAATTGTGCAACTATATCCAAGCGGTCTCCACACTCCCATAGAGACGATAACCGAAGATCAGTACACATCAAGGCTTGTCAGATAAATATAACCAAATATTACAAGATTTTCCTTCTAATTTCTCTTTAAAATATCTGTCACACCACCACCGCTCTTACGGTATTGCCTTCCTGCATTTTATCAGGCGGCATAGGCCAAGGACGTTCACCTTTTCTACGTGGTCAATGCTCAGGCCGGCTTCCTTTATAATGGCTTCAAAGTCTACGTCTTTACCTAAACCCAGGGCCTTGCGGATAGGCGAGAATTGCCGTTCGAACCAGGCAATCACTCCGTTTGATGCGTTGACATAATTAAGTATATAAACCTCGCCCCCATCCTTACAGACCCTCTTCATTTCCTTAATAACCTTTAAGGGCTCAGGCACTACACTTATCACATGGGCGGCTATCACCTTGTCGAACCGCTTGTCCGGGAAGTCCATCTTGCCGGCATCCATCTCGTAAACCTCCACGTTGGAAAGACCCAGAGACGTCTTCCTTTCCTCCGCCTTTGCCAGCATTTCCTTAGAGACGTCTATACCCACAACCCTAGCGTGCTTGGGATAGTGCGGCAGGGATACCCCTGTACCAACGCCCACCTCCAGTATCTCCTGGCCGGGCCTGATGTCCATAAGCCTTATCGCCGCCAGCCTCCCCGGGGCATAAAGCCTCCCGAAGATACTGTCGTAGAAGTGGGAATGAACGGCGTATACGTCTTTTACTCTCTCTATTTCCATTAAACTAGTAACTCACCAAGACCTTACATATGGAATCCTGAATCTGTTTAATCTCGGAGTTGGATACCTTGAAGTCGTTAATAAGAATGGAGAAGGCCAGTGTCTTGTCGCTGACGGTCTCGACATACCCGGAAAGTGCGCTGGCCTTGGATATATAACCGGTCTTTGCCTTCACCCTGCCTTTATAGGGCTCCTCCTTGAGCCGGTTGTGGAGGGTGCCGTCGGCGCCGCTCTCGGATAACGATGAGTAAAACACGTTACCTTCTTCGTGTCTGTACATAAAGGAAAGGATGTCAACAATCATGCGGGGGGAGAGCCTGTTTTCTCTCGAAAGACCGGAACCGTCGTCAATCCTGTATCTGTCCGGAGGATAACCAAGTTCCAACATAAACTCCTTGAGCACCTCCTGACCGGCGGCAAAACTGCCTTCCCCTTTTATCTCCATCCCAAGGGTCTTCAGTATCTGCTCTGCGTAAAAGTTTTGACTATTCGTATTGGCAACCTCAACCGATTGGGCCATTGTTGAGACCGTGGAGATCAACTCCTCTAGCGGCAGGAGAGAATCTCCATCTTCCGCAGAAATCAACCGTACCTGCCCGTGCACTTTAATGCCCTGCCGCTCTAAGACCTCTTTAAAGACACTGGCAAGGAAGAGTGGCGGGTTGTCCACAGTTATAAAGTGTTTAGAGGGTAGCTTTCTGGAATTAACCTCTCCACTGACAAATATCTCGTTACTGCCCGGCTTCTTGTTAATAATGAACTGTGCATCCTTCTTTTTCTTGGTCAGGCGGCAGGTGTTGTGTACTGTAACGTACTTTGTGCTGGGTTCCTCAATAATCTCCACCGTACCATTACTCCCGGGCAGCGCACGGAGCTCGATACAGTTGTCGTTAAAGGATAGTCCGCTTATCGGGGCGCAGTACCACCTGGATATCTGGGCCTTCGGCCAGTTGGGATGGATGTACTCCCTGTCAAAACACGTATCGTCCGCAACGATATCCCCGCTAACTTCCGTTATACCCGCATCACTCAGCGCCGCGGCCCAGCGCTCCAATACAGCCGTGCTTCGGCCCTCGTAAAACCGGCCTGATATGTTGGGGTCGCCGCCGCCCTTAACGATTATATCACCGCTCAACACCCCACTCTCCAGAACATCCCCGCGGCGGTAAACGGTGGTCTTAAATTGATATTCAGGTCCCACAGATGAAAGCGCAGCGGCGGTAGTAAGGAGCTTCATATTGGACGCCACAATGAAAAGCCTGTCACTATTGCGGCTAAAAAGAATCTTCTCATCCGGAAGGGAAACGACGGAGATACCGACAGAGGCGCCTTCCAACAAGGGGGTGGATAAGATACCCGCTATATTCTTCCCTAAAGAAGTATCCTCAACAGGTTCGGCCCAGAGACGTACCTGAAAGGCAAAAAGAATCAGCCCTGCGAGAAGAACCAGTCTCGGTACCCGCACTGCCGTCTCTGTTTCTGTTTTTCTGCATCGTGATGGCCCAACCATCCTGGCAACTGACGCAACAATGATATATACTAACAAGAAGTCGCCCTTTTACCTGCCTCTTATCAATTTTTTCTCGACCTTTTTACCCCACTCTTAGCCTTAGACCTCGCCGCTGCTCTAGCCCGTGGGTTTATATTGGTCTTCTTCCTGGCATGTATCCTGCTTCTCTTTTTACCTGCTGAGACTGGTCCTTTTAACACGCCCTCAATCAGTTTTAATGACGTCGGCTTGTCCAATGGCTGAGTTAACACTCCCTGGGCGCCCAACTTCAGTAGCGACGCCTGGTAGCGTTTAGATTTCTGAGACGTCATCAGCACGGCCTTTAATCCAGGGGCAAGTTCCTTAAGTTTACTAAGGATATCAAGGCCGCTTGTTTCGTGGACGTCCTCGCCGATTACGACCAGGTCCATTTTTCTCTCTTCCAGAACACTAACGCCAACCGGAGCTGTGAGGGCGACCTCAGTCTCATAACCGTAGGACTCCAGATGATCCCTGAGTTCGTCCACCGTCTGACGTTCGTCCTCTATTATAAGTATCCGTGCTATGGCCATTTGGCTCAGGCGTAGCGGTCTACCCCTCCCCCTTACAAGTCTATTTTTCTATAGTTTTTCTCTCCTTTCGTCCAGCAAATATTTAAAAATTTTCATCGCCTGCCCCACGACCTCTGCACAACACCCCGAACCATTCTGCATGTAACAATCAACGTGATAGTACATAAGTATATGCTAAATAAAGGCATATCGCAAAACCAGAACAGGCTGCAACAGTATTTTGGGGTGGAAATTATTCTTCAAATATTCCACAGCCGGTATCTTAGCGGTAAGAGATTTTTCGAGTAAAAAACCGCCGGTGTTTATTAGAATAAGCAAAAACCCGCTGCTGGTGGAATTCCACGCCGGCTAATTGTTACAGGGATTTCACAGATTTTTAGGTACTTTGAGGCTGTGAAAAAGTCACTCTGATACCCCCCCTGTCATTCTGCGCGAGGCAAAGAATCTAGTAGACAACGACCTTTGTCTGCCTCAGGCGGATTGATTCAACGAAATAAATTTCGTTGTCTACCATTTTACTCCCTCATAATGATGGTTATGCAGATTTTTTCAGAGGTCTCTCCTTATCATCTTTTAGAAAT
>MHZB01000041.1 GCA_001828605.1 Planctomycetes bacterium RIFCSPLOWO2_12_FULL_50_35
TTACGGAAGACAAGGACATCCCTGTCTCAGAAACAACTTTTACTGAAGAAGAGGCCCGCACAATAGGCTCAATATTGGTTGGGTCTTACTTCCTGCCCGTACAGGAGACGGCCGTCCAATTGTTGATGAAGGAGATGGCCATGGAGTGGGTAAAGGTGGAGGCAGGCTCAATACTGGATAACAAGACCATCGGGGAATTGGCCATAAGAAGGAGGACCGGTGTCTCCGTAATCTCCATCCTGAGAAAAGGCAAGGTAATCCCCAACCCGCTGCCCAAACATAAGATGCGCGAGGGCGATACCATAATAGTGGTTGGCACTAACGAACAGGTAAAGGCGTTCCTGACCCTGGTTGAAAAACCCATCGAGAAGACACCCAGGAAGCCCGCCACGGAGTCCGCAGAAAAGTCTGAGGATTAATGGATGGAAGTTAATACCCTCATCTTTGAGATAGGAATTACCTGTTTTATCCTCTTTCTAAGCGGCCTGCTTGCGACAAAGTTGCGTCTTACGCTCATACCCCTTTATATCTTCACGGGCCTTTTTCTGGGCAGATTTGTCCAAAAGACGGTGGTAACGGATTTTCTGTCGGAGGTCGGGATAATTCTCCTGCTATTTATAATCGGGCTTGAATACTCCCTCGGCGGGCTTCTCAGAAACAAGCACAGGCTCTTGACTGTAGGGCTATATGATTTGGCATTTAATCTGCCTGTCGGACTGATAGCGGGTCTCGCCATCGGTTGGGATATTATGACGTCGTTGTTCCTTTCCGGAATAGTCTACATCAGCAGCTCCGCAATAATATGCAAGAATATAATAGAACTCAAGAGGTCGGCCTACCCGGAGACGGAGTGTCTCTTGGGCATACTGGTATTTGAGGACATATTTATCGCAATATATCTGGCTGTCCTCTCAGGCATGATAACGGTAGGCAAATTGGAAGTCACCCCTCTAAGCCTTGCGATACTTAAGGCCCTGGGGTTTTGTGCCGTTCTCATGCTCATCGGCAAGTTACTGAAAAAATACCTTGAAGAGTTATTAGACGTGAAGTCTACAGAACTATTTGTCCTTCTCATGTTCTCTATTATAATCCTCACGGCATCCGCAGCCCGTTTTCTGGGTCTATCGGACGCCACAGGCGCATTCTTTGCAGGAATGGTAATAGCGGAGACACGACAAAAGGCAAAGACCCTGGAGCTCATCGCACCGCTTCAATACATTACTGTGGCCATCTTCTTTGTATCATTCGGTATTATTACCGACTATTCTGCCTTCGGAGAGGTCTTCTGGTGGGCACTGCTGTTGGTGGGCGTATCAATACCGTTTAAACTGCTTACTGGGATTTTTGCCGGCCGCGTCTACGGGCTGAACAGGAGGGCGCAGATACGGCTAGGGCTCGGCCTGCTGCCGCGAGGGGAGTTTTCCATCGTAATTGCGGCCGTAGCCACTACCTTTACGGGCGGTTTCGGCCATCATATACAGGCTTTAACTGTTCTATACGTCCTTATATTGGCCATACTAGGGTCAATTCTGATGAGGTTTTCAGACGTCCTGGCCACTGCAGTTGCCGGTAAGAAAGTCACTAAAGTCAGCCAATAAAATACAAGGAGGCCCTTTCATGTCCGAACATTCAGTGGTCTTGATGACAGCGTCTTCTCAGGAAGAGGCCCGGAAGATAGGACGCACTATGGTGGAAGAAAGGCTCTTTGCCTGTGTCAACATCATCTCACCCATCCAGTCCATATTCCACTGGGAGGGGAAGGTAAACGACGAGAAGGAAGTATTGGTTATAGCAAAGACAAAGACCGGTCTCTTTAACGAGGTGGTGAAGAGGGTAAAAGAACTCCATTCCTACACCGTCCCTGAGGTGCTGTTTATCCCTATCCTCCAAGGCTCTGAGGATTATCTGAACTGGGTAGACGCCGAGACCAAGGCCGTAACCGAGCAGAATACAGACCACTAACGTTGTGTTTGACTTCTGAAGACAAAATCTACTAGAATTTTATATTATGAGACTCCTGCAAAAGCTCCAATGTTATCCTGAGCCAGCCAGAGGCGGCGAAGAATCCCGGCTGAAATAGGAGATTGCTTCGCTTCGCTCGCAATGACAGTGAATACTGAAGTTGCTTTCGCAGAGGTCTCATATTATCGCAAACAAGAAGGAGACGTGTCATTTCTCTTCAGGTCTTGTTGCACAAACTAAAAGTTAAAGGAGAATAAAATGCCATACGAAGTCAAACCACTGCCCTTTACAAAGGAGCTTACAGGTATTTCAAAGAAGACAATGGATATCCACCACGGCACACTCTACACCGGATACGTAAATAAGTCGAACGCCATAGAGGAGGGTATTAAAAAGGCGGATAAGGCGGGCGCAAACGCTACATACAGCGAGATAGGGGAACTGAAGAGGCAGCAGTCATTCGCCGTCAACGGGGTCTATCTGCACGAGGCATATTTCAATTGCCTTGGCGGTGACGGTAAACCTACGGGAGCCCTGGTGGACTGGATTAAAAGGGATTTTGGTTCTTACGAGAATTGGGAGGCCGACTTTAAGGCCGCCGGTATGGCTGCCAGAGGATGGGTAATCCTGGCCTACGATTTTCACAAACGAAAACTCTGTAATTATTCAGCCGACGTGCATAACCAGGGTGGCATATGGGGATGTGCTTCCCTCGTAGTACTGGACGTCTACGAACACGCCTACTTTATAGACTTTGGCGCCAACAGGAAGGGCTATATTGATGCCTTTATGGCAAATCTGAACTGGAAGGCCGTCAACGAGACCCATAAGGTACTTATTACACAGTGTGGTGCCAAGTAGAAGGTCTTGGTAAATGACCAGGGCCCTGCATACCTGCATTGTAATATGCCTCGCTCTTGCTGGGGCCCTGTTCTGCCCGGCCAGCCTTGCTGAAGAAAAAGAAAAGGTTGACTCAGAGAGAATTTATAACCACAACTGCGCCGAGTGTCACGGTAAGTTCGGTAACCCCACCAGGAGGGGGATGCATCTGGGCGCGCCGGACTTTACAAGCCGCTTCTGGCAGGTGTCAATTACCGACGGGCAGATAGTCGAATCAATAAAATACGGCAAGAACAAGATGCCGGGCTGGAGAAAGGAACTCACACCAGAAGAGATAGAGGCTGCCGCCAGGTGGGTCAGGGTGTTGGGGCGCAAAAGATGAGAAAGACTGGATTTGAACCCTGTGAAGCGAAACCTTCAGAGGTCTCAAAACTTGAGATTTCTAAGGTGCTCGGCGGCCTCTTGGGTCTTCTCTATACTGGGAACCAGGGCGAATCTCACAAAACCCTCACCCGGATTGTGCCCGGATTCCGTCCGGTCGCTCAGCCAGGCGCCCGGTGTGGTTACGATTGCCACCTCGGGGTCCAGCAGTTTCTTTGCAAATTCCACGGAACTCATGCCCTTCGGTATCCTCTGCCATACGTAGAGCGTTGACTCCGGCATACATTCAGGAAGTCCCGCCTGGGTCAGGGCCTTTACCAGGATGTCCCTCTTCTCTCTATATTCCCTGCGCATGGTCTCCACATGCCCTTCGTCTCCCAAGGCGGCGATGGCGCCGTCCTGGATAAACGTGGCGGTGCCGGAATCTATGTTGGTTTTGACCTTCTTAAAGATGTCCACTATCCGCTTATCGCCGGCTATCCAGCCCACCCTGTAGCAGGTCATGGCGCTGCGCTTTGACAGCGAGTGAAAGGCCACCACACCCTCCTTGGTAATCTCAAGGATGCTGTGCGGCGGGTCATCGTTAAAGTACATCTCTGTATACGCCTCATCAGAGGCGATGACAATGTTGTGCTTGTGGCCAAAGGCCACCACTTCTTCCAGAAACCTCAGCGGTGCATTCACGGCGCAAGGGTTATTGGGGTAGTTCACCCACATAATCTTTGCCTTCTTAAGCACCTTTTTTGGGATAGCCTTCAGGTCCGGCAGAAAGTGGTTCTCGGGGAGAAGCGGTATGAAGTAGGGCACTCCCTCCGCAAAGATAGTCCCTCTGGCATAGGGAGGATAACCGGGCGTCGGAATTATTACGTGGTCCCCGCGGTCAACGAGACCCTCCGGGAAATTAAAGACCGCCTCCTTCGAACCCATTGTGGAAGAGATGTCTGTATCCGGGTCTAAACTCACCCCAAATCTCTTCCGCATCCATTTACTTATGGCCTGACGGTATTCCTTACAGCCTATGTAGCTTGGGTATCCTGAGCCTTTCCTGACATCAATAGCCGTTTGTGTCGCCTGTCTTACCAGTTGTGGAGTTGGGGATGTCGGATCACCGACACCAAAGTCTATGGGTGATATACCCTGCTCCTTAAGCCTTGTAACCTGTGCATCCACCTCCGCAAAGGCATATGCCGAGATAGACGCCAACCTTTTGGACGGTTTTATTTCTACCATATCGATGCTCCCTGGGGATATTTTATATGTCTCTACCTACGGCTTGAGCCACGGGCTTGAGTTCTTTCATAAGTGTATCGAAATTATCTGTCGTTATGGTCTGTGCACCGTCTACAAAGGCCTTTTCAGGGTCAACATGCACCTCTATAAGCAGTCCGTCTGCACCCACGGCCACAGCGCCTTTAGACATGGGATTAACGAGGTGACGGTATCCCGTGCCGTGGCTTGGATCCACAATAACCGGCAGGTGCGTAAGCTGTTTTAACTGCGGTACGGCGCTTAGGCTCAGTGTGAAACGGGTATGATTCTCAAATGTACGGATACCCCTTTCACAGAGGATTACATTGGTATTGCCCCTGGACAAGATATACTCGGCCGCAAGAAGAAATTCGTCAAGTGTGGCAGACATACCCCTCTTTAGGATGACCGGCTTCGGCTGCTCTCCCACGGCCTTAAGCAGCACAAAATTACCCATGTTTCTCGTGCCTATCTGCAGTATGTCCGCATACCTGCCCACCATCTCAACATGCTCAGGACTCAGCACCTCTGTCACAACGGGAAGGCCCACCTCTTCCCGTGTCTCTGCCAGATACTCCAGACCCTCTTCCTCCAAACCCTGAAAGGAATACGGACTGGTCCTCGGCTTGAATGCGCCCCCTCTGAGTGCAATCGCTCCGGACTTCTTTACGCTGTTTGCGATGGACAGAAGCTGGGCCTTATTCTCTACCGCACACGGGCCTGCTATTACCCCTATCTTTTTACCGCCGAAGGAAAACCCCTTGCTTATCCGTATCTGGCTTGGCGTAGGCTTCACCTCGCGGCTGGCCATCTTATATGGAGAAAGTATGGGCATAGCCTTTTCCACCCCCGGTATCGCATTCCAGAAGTCCTGGGCTATATCGCGCTTATCACCCAGGCATGCAATGACGTCCCTCTCCGTCCCATGCAGGAGTACGGCCTTCAGCCCCCTTTCCTCCACCGTCTTTATCACGTGGTCTGTCTCTTTTTTAGAAGCCCCCGGCTTCATTACAATAATCATAATATTACTCCAAAAAAGGCCCTGAAGGCCGATTAACGGCTCTCAGGGCCGTAAGTTTAAACGTCTTTGATAGGAATTGAAGTTATCTCATTCTTTGGATTGTTACCAAGCCATCTGAAAAGGCCACTAACACAATGTCGTCATTCTGGGCAAAGTCATGCCAAAGGTCGTGCCGTAGGCAGATCCGCCTCCGGCGCAAATCAGGAAAGACTGGAGATTCTTCACCACCTTCGGCGGCTCAGAATGACACTTTAGAGTATTTTACAGAGGCCTCCTACCGTAATTTATCAAGTTTAAAGGAAAAAAATGACTTGTCAAGGGTACATGCTACCTGAGCTTCTAAACCGAGACCCATGTGTCCCAATCCCTCCCCCTTGAGGTGGAGGGAAAACTGGAGTTTGAATCCTGTAAGGCAACATTTTGTGGCGGTCTCAAAGTACGAGTTTTCTGTCCTGTAAGATACAGCTAACTTCCAGAAATCCTCATCCTTTGTCCAATGACCGCTTCTAATGGTCCTGCTGTTGATTGGACTCTAACCGCCGCAGCTATGCAACTTGACAATTGCGTCAGCGCTGATAGAATCTGTTTTATAGATGCAACATGGTGGCCGTAGCTCAGTTGGTTAGAGCACCAGACTGTGGCTCTGGGGGTCGGGGGTTCAAATCCCCTCGGCCACCCCATCCTTCGGTTCATACCAGCAGGACTTATCCCTGATGACAAGAATATCTAACGCAAAGAAAATCCCTACACCCGACAGAAACAACAGCCTATGTAGAGACTGTGACGCATGCTGTAAGTACGTTTCGGTAGAGATAGATAAGCCGGCTACAAAGGCAGAGATCGAAGACATTAAATTCTATCTTTACCATGAGGACGTCAGTGTATACATTGACCATGATAACGATTGGTATATACTATTTAAATCCAGGTGCAATAAGCTGGATTCGAACGGCCTGTGTACAATATACGAAGACCGGCCTCCCATCTGTAAGAATTTCGAAAGGGACTCCTGCCACGAAGAGGACTGGAATGCATCACACAAGGTGTTGTTCCGGGACGTCAATGACCTCATGAGGTATTTGCGCAGGCGGAGGCCCGCCTTTTACAAAAGATATTATTCATCCCTCTCAAAACAACAATCAGGACAGGGGGTGTAGAATGTGTAATCTCGGTTCAGCCATTTAAAAAGTGTCCCTAGAACTCTCCCACACAGAATTTTTGTAATCCCGCTCTTTATTTTTCTCGTATAACCCAGTAGAATTCATAAGTTATGGACGAGAACCATTACGGTCTTGTACGTCTCACAGAGATCAAAAAATGATAGAAAAGACAAATTCCAATACATCTTCAGATAAGAAACCCGATCCCAAGAATTTTCTGTTTGTATCAATTGACGCGCTTATCACCGACATTGCCTGGCAGGTCGTAAAGGAAGGGCATAATGTAAGATATTATATCGCATCTAAAGGAGAAAGAGAGATAGGCGATGGTTTTGTCCCTAAGGTAGACAATTGGGAGGTGGAAATTGAATGGGCCGACGTAATCGTCTTTGACGATGTCCTTGGCCAGGGTACCAAGGCAAAAAAATTAAGGGAACAGGGGAAGTCTGTCATAGGCGGTACACCTTATACCGACAGGTTAGAGGACGAGAGGGCATTCGGCCAGGAAGAACTTAAAAAGGCCGGTATCAACGTTGCAAACTACGGGGACTTTACTTCTTTTGACGCCGCCATTGATTTCGTCAAACAAAACCCAGACAAGTATGTTCTAAAACCTAGCGGACAGGCGCAAAACATCAAAGGTTTACTATTTATCGGCGAAGAAGATGACGGCAGAGACGTTATACAAGTACTTGGAGATTATAAGAAGGCATGGGCAAACAAAATCCCCTCATTTCAGTTACAGAAGCGTATTACCGGAGTAGAGGTGGCGGTCGGCGCATTCTTCGATGGTAAAGAATTTATCTACCCCATAAACGTTAATTTTGAACATAAGAAATTCTTCCCAGGCAACCTCGGACCAAGTACCGGAGAGATGGGGACGAGCATGTTCTGGAGCGATCCCAATAAGCTCTTCAATGCAACGTTGAAAAAGTTTGAGCAGAAATTGGCCGAAGAAGGGTATGTCGGCTACATTGACATTAACTGTATTGTAAACAAGAACGGAATTTACCCACTTGAGTGGACTACACGCTTCGGCTACCCGACAATCAGCATACAGCAGGAAGGAATGGCCATTCCCATTGGCGAATTCCTCTACGACCTTGCGAAGGGAAATAAGCCGAAACTCAAAGTTAAGAGTGGATTCCAGATCGGCGTACGAATCGTTGTCCCTCCATTCCCCTTCAAAGATAAAGAGACTTTCGAGGTAAAGTCAAAAGACTCCGTTATCTTTTTCAAAAAGCCTACCGAGGGGGTTCATATTGAAGACGTTGCGCTGGTCAACGACGAGTGGCTGGTGTCCGGCACTTCCGGTGTTGTGCTTATCGTGTGCGGGGTGGGGCAGACGATGAAACAGGCCCAATATCAAGTCTACTCCAGAATAAAGAACATACTCATACCTAATATGTACTATAGAACGGATATAGGTAACCGCTGGTTTGAGGACAGCGACAAGCTGCACAACTGGGGCTATTTAAGGGAAGTATAGTTTCCCTAATTCATTTTACTTTACTGAAGACATATTGACAGCTGTGCTTTAACTGCTTCCACTACTTTACCTGTCTGAAATCTATCGCCGGTGACGTTTGGCCGTTTGGGCCTTCAACTGTTCATATATCCTGAACTCTTTTCTTGCCTCCATGGCCAGGCCCTTTTTGTGATATGCCAGGGCAAGTCCGCCGTGGGCGGTGGGGTCTTTGGGCTTTATCCTGATGGCCTCTTTGAATTCCGCTATGGCTGCATCGTACATATTCTTTTTGTTGTAGGTCAGAGCCAGATTGCAGTGGGCGTCCGGGTGGTTAGGATAATTTCTTATCGTCTCCTTAAATCCGTCAATGGCCTCGTCAAGCATGCCCTTCCTCTCGTAGCAGAGTGCAAGGTTATAGTACACTGCGGGGTCACCGGGTTTAAGCCTCGACACCTCCTGATATTCTTTAAGGGCGTCTTCCACCATGTCCTTCTTAAAATAGGCGAGGCCCAGGTTATAATGCGCCTTGATGTCGTGAGGCTGGAAACTCACGACGTGTTTGAATGCCTCGATTGCGCCCCCAAAATTTCTGATTCTAAAATAATTTACACCCAGGTTATAGTGGGCCTGGACGTCGTCCGGGTTTATCCTTGCAAGTTCCTTATATTCGTGGATGGCATCCTGGGTCTTGCCGTTCTCGTTGTAGGCGGAGGCAAGTATGTAATGCGCCTCTGCGTCGTTTGGGTTAATCCGTGTAACCTGTTTAAATTCTTGAATGGCCTCCGCCAGCATGTCGCTCTTATTAAAGATAAGGGCGAGATTCCGATGTGCGTTCAGATGACCTGGGCCAAGTCTTGTAGTCTCCTTATATTCTGCAATGGCCTCGTCCTCCAGCCCTTTTTTCTCGTAGGCAACCGCTAAGTTGTAGTGTGCCTCGACGTGGTTCGGATTTATGTCTGTGGTCCTTTTAAACTCATTGATGGCTTCGTCCAGCATGTTTTGATTGTAATATATCAGGCCCAACCTATAGTGGATCTCGGCATTATTCATACTAATCTTCATTATCTCTTCGTACTGTGTAAGGGCCTTTTCCAGCATGTCCTTCTTCTCGTATGCGGTGCCCAGACAGAGCCGGGCGCCGATGTGGTCTGGGTTAAACTCCACAGCCTTTTCGAGGGCACTAATGGACTTGTCCAGCTGGTCTCTTGTACTGTAGAAAATACCCATGCTGAACAGCGCCTCCGTGTCTTTTTCTCTAATCAGTAATGTCTCAAGTGCTTCGTAGTCTCTTTCACTAGGGGTGTAATCATCTACAAAGTCGTCGTCCAGGTAGGCATCGTAGACACTCAGGCATCCCTCCTTCCTGGCTATTAACCCGCTTTCAACCATCTCGGCGAGGGCCTTGCCCCAATTGCCGCGCTCGTGTGATTCCGTTTCAGAAGCCGCATAGAACAATTTCTTGACCAAATGTTCATCATAGATGTGGACGAGACTACTGCGTAACACTTTCAACAGTCGGATGATAGCCTTGCCGTCGTTACTGGTGTTCTTGTAGCGGGTCTTCATGTCAGGCAGGTCTAACGCAACGGAGCCAGGCGTGTGATTGTACGTGGTGGACGACCAAGCCCTGTCCAAACTCTTAGCCAGGGCCTCTTCCTCTGCGGGCGCTAAGTCTCTCAGTTCGATACGGATTCGGTTCTCGAAGTGTCTCAGGAAAGACGGCTCCAATTTCTCCACCAAGTCAAGGGCGTCTCCGGTGCGGCAGGTTGCCAATACTGTCAGGCTGCCGGCTTCGTTCTCTAACTGATCTATGAGCATGGCAATATCAACCTTCTTAACGTACTTATCCAGGTCGTCCAGGAATAAGAAGACCTTTTTTTTGCGTAAAGAGTGTGCTATCTTTCGGCTGTTCTCCGGGGTAATTGTGTGGTGTTTGGGTACGGCAATTACAAAGTCCTTTCTTTCCTTAATTGCCTCATACAAGGTGCGCGTTTTACCCGCCCCGGTCTTACCGATTACCAGCACCTTGGGACTGCCGCCCTCCAGAATCCTGCGAAGATGTTCGTCGCTCTCCCTGGGTACGTAGTGGTCATCGTTTTTATATTTTTCGATGCCGAGGTCTTCGGGCTTCAACTTGCTGACCGACGTGCGGAACACGTCTTTTTTCAGCCTGTTCCGCTTGGCCTTGGACCGCCCGGCAATCGCGGCTATGATGCATCCTATTATAACGATGGCAAGTATCGGCAGAAGGTAGTAGGGGTTGCCAACTACTTTTTGGAGCAGGGCGCTGAGGTCCGGCAGTTGTTTCGGAATCGGGAGCCGGTTTAAGAGGTCGCCGACAAAGGCGATCGGGAGTCCAACAGACGCGACCGTCGGCGCCTTAACCAGATACAATTTAAGTAGTGAAATTAAAGTCATCAAAGAACCTGCGGGTATGAATGTCAATTATTTCCCAGTTGTGTCAAGTCAAATCTCATACCGTCCGATGCCGCCACAACCCTGCAGCCAGTCTCATCAGAAAGCCTCATCGCAAGCTCATGCGGTCTGGCCTTTAGCATCTTCATCCCAAAGTGTGTCAGAATTGTAACCTTCGGTCTGAGTTCTTTAACCATCAGCCTTACGTCGTCAAGATTCAGATGGTATATGCCCTTGTCCGCGTCATTCTCAGACCTTAACCTTACCGTATTTAGTATCATCACGTCACCCCTGTAGTGTTCAAGTAGTTCGGGGAAAAATAGGGTATCAATTACCCAAGAGATTGTACAGAGGGAACTCTTAAAATTTATTCCATATGTCTCGACGGGATGCTTATGCCTGACAGGGGCTGAGATGTTCAATCCGTTCAATTGGTATGTACCCCCCTCCTTGAGTATCTCTATTTTAGAGAGAAATTTCCTGACGTAGTTTAAAACCACCGGGTCTTCTTCTAATGCCTGCTTGGGGGTGAATAGTATGCCCTTCTTTCTGGTGCCTCCCTCCG
>MHZB01000042.1 GCA_001828605.1 Planctomycetes bacterium RIFCSPLOWO2_12_FULL_50_35
ACTCCTCATCGGCGTCCTCGGCTGTATGGCGCAGAAGGAGGCACAACAGTTTTTCAAACGGTTCCCGCACGTTGACATGGTCTGCGGCACCAGGATGTTCGATAAGCTCCCCGACCTGTTGGAGAGACTGAACGACAACGGGAAACACCTCCTGGCCGTCGGCGAAAAGGATAATGTTACGTATTACCCCAAACACCGCACGCCGGGCCAACATCCTTACCAGGCATTCGTAACCGTGATTAGAGGATGCAACAACACATGCTCTTACTGCATCGTACCGTCCGTAAGGGGACGTGAGATAAGCAGGCCCGTAGAGGAAATAGTCAAAGAGGTTGAGGCACTGGCACGAAACGGGGTCAAAGAGGTCACTCTGCTGGGACAGAACATCAACACGTATGGCAGTGACCTGGCCGGTGGTATCAATCTTGGGACACTCTTTAGGGCGGTACACGATGTAGAAGGTATTAAACGAATCCGTTTCGTCACCTCACACCCAAAGGATATGACCCTGGAGACGCTGGAGGCCATGGCCTCCCTGACAAAGGTTTGCAGACACCTCCACATGCCCGCTCAGTCCGGTTCCGACAAGATTCTAAGACAAATGCAACGAGGGCACACGGCCGAATACTATATCAAGCTGACGGAAGAGGCCAGACGGCTGATGCCGGACATCACAATCGCCAGCGATTCCATTGTGGGCTTCCCTGGCGAGACTGCCGAGGACTTCGAAGACACCATAAAATTAATGAGGGCCGTCCGCTTTCAGAACTCGTTCATCTTCAAGTATTCCCCCAGGCCGGGCACACCCGCCGCCTCGCTCTCCGACGACGTCCCGATGGAGGTAAAAAAGGAGAGGAACCAGATACTGCTTTCGCTTCAGTCGGAGATAAGCCTGGAAGAAAACCGCAAGATGCTGGGAAAGGTGGCAGAGGTGCTGGCAGAGGGACCCAGCAAAAATGATAAACAGAAACTGGTTGGCCGCACTACGCAAAATCACATCGTGGTCTTTGAGGGTCCGCTCGACCTGCGTGGTGAAATCGTGCGGATAGAGGTTTGCGACGCCACTGCCCTGACCCTCTTCGGCAGGCTCCGCAACGTTTCTCCTGCTGGAAACCGAACGCCTGCTCTGCGGCCACAACTGAGGTGACTGACACGCCCACCGACTAAAATAGTCCCCTCTTAGAGCTTGACTGCTCGTAGGCCCTCAAATCTTCCGTAACTGCGTTCTTGACCACGGCCCTTTTCTTCTCCGGGAATCTCCAGCAGGAACTGTCGCCGACGTCGTTATTCCAAAACAATCTCACCTCACCGTCCACCTCGGCAAGTGTCAAATTATTCCCCAGGTCTTCATGGTTCTGCGCAAGGCCCAGGAGGGCATTGAAATCGGCCTCTGTCAGGCCGTCTATCCTCACACGGGCCAGGGGACCAGTCTTGGCCATGGGAAGAAAGCCGAGCATATCACCTGCGGAATCAAATCTGGTCGGGTCGTTTGCACCCATCATGTCGCCGTTCATAGTAAAATTCTCTCCAGGATATGAGTTAGAATCTAAAATCCATCCATTCTTGCAATTTGTAGGGGCGGGGTCACCCCACCCCTACGCAAAGCAAGATGCCTAAAAAGGAATCTTGAGTCCCAGTGCCTTCAGGGCGCACCAGCCCCTCGCCCCTTCAAATAAAACAAATGCACCGCCAAGGGCCAGTCCCATCTGGACGTAGATTGGGTAGGCACAGCCTCTCGACATGTAGGCCAGTGTAAGAAGCACCGCACCAAACGTCAGCCGAAGCATACGCTGTCTAACGTCCAGATTGCACTCGAACATTATGCTTTGTAGTACCTCACGATAAACCGCAAAAACATTTCACTGACGCAACACCATTAAATTTTATTGTATAATACCACAAAATCAAAACAATTTTCCGGCAGTCAGCCTTTCAAAACGCTTTCACTCCCTGCCGTAGCCGCTCAAATAATTATTGAATCCTCGCTTAACGGACACTAGAATCATCCTATGTCTGATTCATATCAAAGTCTCGGAAAGGAGTAGATTGTGTCAACTACGTTAAAGGCAATAAAGTCCACCGCATCAGAGGTGCAGGCGAAGATTCTCAAGAAACAAAAGCCCTCGATGAGCTTCCCGCTGAGGACGCTCAGCAACGTAAGATACAGACCCAAGGAGGGGTTCTTTGAACTAAAGGGCTCAAAAAAGGTACGCACCCTTACGGTAAATACCGTAAAGACCTTTGCCCAGACGCTGAGGATGATGTCCCTGTCAAAAGAGCTGATAGAGCAGGACGACATCGCCACCAAGAGAGAGGCCTATTACGTCTCAAAGAACTGGGACAAGGCCCGATTCGACGAGCAGCCCGAGTCAGACGCCGTTATGGACGACATCGAGGCCATGTTCGAGGTGAACCGCGAGCAACTTGGTTTCATCCCCGAGGAAAAGGGCGGCGACGTGGCCGGGAAGCTGATAGTCGTGGATAAGGACGAAAGGGGAAGGCCGTTGCGTATAGACTGTACAAAGTTCGGCTCAGGGGCATACTCCATACCCATCTCAGTAGAACATCTGGGGTTTGAGACGGATGCAAAATTTATACTGGCCATCGAGACGGCCGGGATGTTCCAGCGCCTGGTCAAGCACAACTACTGGAAGACGGCGAACTGCGTCCTGGTATCCATGGGAGGCGTGCCCACCAGGGCCTGCCGCAGGTTCATAAGACGGCTTTCCGAGTCCAAGAACATACCCGTTTATGCCTTTGTGGACGGCGACCCGTACGGGATAAGCAACATATACCGGACGCTTAAGGTAGGTTCAGGGAACGCAGCCCACATAAACAAGTACTTCTGCGCGCCCAATGCACGGTATCTGGGAGTGACACCACAGGACATAATAGACTATAAGCTCCCGACCCACCCCCTCAAGGAGGTGGACGAAAAGCGCGCCCTTGATGCGCTCAAGAACGACCCGTTTATCATCCACCACAAGGAATGGCAGGAAGCCATTAAACAATTGATAGAGATGGGTGTCCGCGTCGAGCAACAGGCCCTTGCCAAACACGGGCTTAACTACGTCATTGACACCTACCTGCCCCGGAAGCTCAAACACCCGGAGAAATTTCTGCCGTAATGTGGATGTGTAGGGGCAATTCATGAATTGCCCCTACGTACTTTGTGGTACTCTCTCTGTACTAAACACAAATACCTTCCCGCCGCCAACCTTGATTTGGGGATCAATGGCCATAGAATTCTGAAAACGCAATTATCAAACCGACACCTAGACCGACGGTAGCAAACATCAAGGGCATACCGACCTTCATCCAGTTCGCAAATGTAATTGGCTGTTTTGTTTTCTTACTTAGGAACATTACAACGATATTCGGTGTAGCCCCAATCGGTGTGGCAGTACTCCCAAAAGATACACCCATAGCCAATGCCCACCACAACGGTGTTGCGTCTACACCCGATCCCTCTAAGTGCATTAGAACGGGTATTAACGCCAGGGTGAGGACGCTGTTTTCCACGATCATAGACGTTAACGCTGCGAACCATGCGACGGCCAACACCGCCACTATCATATTTTCTCGTGTAAATGCAACAGCCTGTGATGCGAGAAGATTCAGGGTCCCTGCCCTCTCAAGCCCGCCCACGCACACAAACAGCGTGCCGTAAAACAATATAATACTCCATTCTATCTCCGACAGAAGCTGCTTTAGGTTGGGCCGCACCAGAACCAGGGCCAAAGATGCGCCAATCAAGGTTATGAAATAGGGTTCGAGGCCAATTATACTCTCGAGTATGAACAGTATGACGATTACTCCTAAACAGGACAGAAGGGTAATCATGTTCTTTTTGTTTACCTTCAGCACTCGTACCTTTATCTCCAGAAGCTTCTCTATCTCCGGACGCCTGGTCTCATATCTAAGTTCCTTCCAGAAGATACCAATAATTATGGCAAACGTTACGGCGGCGGCTGAAAATGCAATAGGCGCCATGTGGATAAAAAAGTTATTGAATGTTATGTGTGCCGCAGAACCAATCATGATGTTGGGCGGGTCACCTACCAGACTGGCTGTACCCCCTATAGTTGCCAGCATGGATTCTGCTAAAATGTATGGAAGCGGGTTTATCTCCAAAAGCTCAGCAACCTTAATAGTTACCGGGACAATCACTATCACCATTGTCACGTTATTAACAATCATGGACAAAAGCGCCGTAACCGTTCCCAAAACTATCAGTAAAAGCTTGGGGGTTCGTCCGAACTTTGTTGCGATGAAAAAGGATACGAGCTGCAAGAACCCGGAATGCTCCAAAAGCCCCGTCACAATCATCATTCCAAGAATAAGCCCCAGGGTCTCCAGGTCTATTGCAAGGAGCGCCTCTTCCGAGCTGTAAAACCCCATGTAACGGCCTACAAGTGTCATTAAGACCGCACCGGCCATCCCGACAATGGCAATATCTACACGGTTAACTATTATCGCAGCAATTGTACCCACAAATATACCCAAGGCAGTGAACACGGCCGTTTTATCGTAGGCCGCGGGTTCCTCCATCCTGTAGACAAAGATGGAACCCTGCAGTTTACCAGGTTTTTTTATTATTGGCAGCTCACCAAATACAGTTTCATCGGCAAGCTCCAGTTTGGGCAGCAGCAGGCCCTCTTCAGCCAGTCTTTGTGTGGGTCCCTCATACTCCGGTTGAGAGCCAGAGGTACCTTGGTCACTACCCTCTCCATATGCAAATGGCATCCCCCATCCTGCATAAAGCAAACACGCAATTATTAATGGAACAAGCCTCATCAGCATCTCTGTTCCCTTCGATGGAAAACGCCAATCAACAAATAACAATTTGTAATCCGATATGCACACAAAATCCCGGCAAGGATATTATCACATTGGGAATGCCGGACGGCAGGAGAGGGAACATATCAGACCGTAGAGAATCACACCCCTGGAAAGAGGGTGACAACAAAAGTAAAAATTGTTCCTGCAAACTCATGACCAACACAAATCAGACCCCATGAGTTACCCCCTCTATACCGAATACAAATATCTTCCCGTCGCCTATGCGGCCTGTGAAGGCGGCATTCCTGACGGTATCGATGACCTTCTCTACATCACTGTCTGAGACGGTCATTTCCAGCTTTATCTTTGGCAGAAAAGAGATGACGTATTCCGAGCCCTGGTAGAGTTCCAGGTGACCCTTCTGCCGACCGTAGCCCTTGACCTCAGTGATGGCGACGTCTTTTATGCCGACACCCGTCAGGGCCTTAAGGACGTCCTGCAGCTTGAACGGCTTTATTATACACAAGAGCTTTTTCATGGATGTAGCGTGGCAACCCTCGGCCAGAGCTCGGGCCGAAGGCTTGCTGCCACGATTCCGTACGAGCTTACTCGCACGCTACAGCTTAGAGGAGATTCTTCGCTTCGCCCCGTACCATTTCGGTACGGGGTTCGCTCAGAATGACAAATGATCTTAACTTGAATGTGGTGCGCCGAGGCGCACCCGACAACTTCGCTTCGCCCGCAACAGCTACGTCGGGGTCGGACGACCCGACCCCTACATTAGCCCAATAAATCGGACAACCACAATTCTTGTAGGGGCGTATTGCAATGCGCCCCTGCGCAGGAGCGCGAGGTCTTCCCGCCTCTGCGTTTTATAATGCGTCCAAACGCATCTTACAAATAGAAAATCAATTAACTAGTCTGTAATAAAAATCCCTCTGGCGTGCCTGGTAGCCAAGGTCTCTTGTGAGATGTTCAATCTCTTTGCGCCCCATCATGAAGCTTACTCCTGCGGCCCTTACAACGTTCTCCTCGATCATTGTGCTCCCCATGTCGTTTGCACCGAATTTCAGGGCAAGCTGACCTATTTTGGGTCCCTGGGTCACCCAGGACGCCTGCAGGTTGGGTATGTTGTCGAGATAGAGTCTGGACACTGCCAAGGTCTTCAGATACTCAAAGGCCCCCACTGCAGACAGATAATCAAGACGGGTATTCCTGGGCTGGAAGGTCCAGGGAATAAAGGCGGTAAAGCCGCCGGTCTCATCCTGGAGTCTTCTTATCCTATCCATGTGGATGACCCTCTCCTCAAGCGTCTCAATATGACCGAACATCATAGTCGCCGTAGTCCTCATGCCCAGCTTATGCGCCTCTCTCATAACGGAGAGCCACTCCTCGGACGTGCATTTCTTGGGGCTTATCATATCACGACACCTGTCCACAAGTATCTCGGCCCCGCCGCCTGGAATAGAGTCAAGACCCGCAGACCTAAGTCCGGCTATAACGGTGTTTACAGAAAGATTCTCAAGACGCGAGAGGTAGCCGATCTCGGGAGGCGAGAAGGCATGTATGTGTATGCAGAATCTGTCCTTTATAGACCTGATCATCTGCTCGAAGAAATTCAACCTCAGACGCGGATGCATACCCCCCTGCATCAGAATCTGTGTGCCCCCTTGTTCTAAGGTCTCTTCTATCTTATCGAAGAGCTCTTTTTCAGAAATGACATAAGCGCCTTGACCATCTTCATCGGTGGAGAAGGCGCAGAAACGGCACCGGGCCACGCATATATTCGTGTAATTAATGTTTCTGTCCACGGCGTAGGTACGGTAAGATTCGGGGTGAAGTATATCGGTAAGGGAATTTGCCGCCATTCCCAGTCGAGTAAGGTCCTGCGAGCGTATAAGCTCGACGCCTTCCTCAAAATCTATTCGCCTTCTTGAGAGCGCTTTCTCTAATATTTTCTCCATAGTGTAATTCAAAACCAATCCCATCCGGCACTAAACCCATCTTTAAAG
>MHZB01000043.1 GCA_001828605.1 Planctomycetes bacterium RIFCSPLOWO2_12_FULL_50_35
CGTGTAAGGGACTTACGATATATTTTCTATTTATGCTTCAATACGTTTAGCTACGTATTTTGTAGCATGAGTTACAAATTTTGTAGCTTTTTTAACCAGTTTTGAGGGCCTTGCAGAGTCCATGAATACTGAATGTCATTCTGAGCCGAAGCGAAGCAATCTCGTGTGTAGGGGCAGACCTGCGTGTCTGCCCCTGGGCGAACACACCCCCGTCCCCTCTTTTAAGAGGGGAGAAAGGGGTGTGTCCACCCCTACAAACTTACGCTCCTCGCAATGACTGCTTTGTACGTTTCGCAGAGGTCTCATCTTTAGATCCATGAGACCTCTGCAAAAGTAGTTCAATCATCAATTCAATGGGTAGCCGCAGGCTTTAGCCTGCGTTTTAACACACCCCCTACCCCTCTTGATAGAGGGGAGGCGCACCCTAAAGGGTGCGACTACATTTACACCTTCAATTTTGGTACTTTTCCAGAGGTCTCAGTTCAATAACATGTAAGCTTTTGTATGTTCGCCACATAAAGTTTTACTCACGCCAGGACAAGAAATCGTTTGACATTGGTAAATTTTTTTGTAAACTGACAAGCCCTCATTACACTGAAAGGAGAGGCGGTGGCGTGCAAGGGTCTGGTTTAGCGTTAGTTCTCACCTTCACAATAGCAGCCCTGATTCCAGGGCTTCTTGTCTTTGACGTGGAGGTGGTGTTTTTCTATCCCTGGGCGGTGCTCTACAACGACCTCTCAATATTCGGCCTTATAGAGATGACCGTATTTATCCTGATAGTAGCGCTTGCGCTCATATATGCGTGGAAGGAGGGTGCGCTGGAATGGCGCTAGAAGACGCCCTAGGCGGGAGTGTAGTCCTATCGAGGTTGGACAGGGCCTTGGGCTGGGCCAGGAAGTATTCCCTGTTCTTATACCCGTTTGTAACCGCCTGCTGCGGTATGGAGTTTATGGCCGCGGCCGCCAGTCACTATGATATAGACCGTTTTGGCGCCGGTCTGCCCCGGTTTTCCCCCAGGCAGGCCGATGTGCTGTTCGTGGTGGGCACCATAAGCCAGAAGCAGGCCCCGATACTGAAGAGGGTCTGGGAGCAGATGTGTGAACCAAAGTGGGTAGTTGCCTTTGGGGGTTGTACCTGCTCCGGCGGTCCGTATGATAATTATGCCACCGTGCAAGGTATAGATACCATAGTTCCAGTTGATGTGTACATACCCGGATGTCCGCCCAGGCCGGAGACGGTGCTGGACGGCATAATGAAGCTGCAAGAGAAGATACAGAACCAGAAGCAGGAGATCTGAGGGTGGAAAGCATCACCCTTAAAAAACTTAAGGAAAGGTTCTTTGACTCCGTTATAGAGACCCACTCTTTCAGGGGTGACGACACGGCAGTGGTCAAGAGGGTGGACATAGTTGAGATATGCCGCTTTCTGAAAGAAATGCCGGAACTCTCTTATAATTTCCTTATGGACCTGACTGCGGTTGATTATCTCGGAAAGAAAGAGCCGCGTTTCGAGGTAGTTTATCATTTTTACTCCCTGAAGAATAAACAAAGGGTACGAATAAAGGTGCCTCTGCCGGAGGCAGACCCGACTATTGATTCCGTCAGTTCGCTCTGGTCGGTGGCAAACTGGCTTGAGCGCGAGTGCTGGGACATGTTTGGCATAAGGTTTAACGGCCATCCGGACCTGAGGCGGATTCTACTGTACGAGGAGTTTCAGGGCCATCCCCTGAGAAAGGACTACCCGGTAGACAAGCGTCAGCCCCTTGCCCTCCCTGAGAGTCATACATAAAGAGCCTATGGAAAAAACGAGCACACTAGCCCAGGAGATGCATACCAAAGAGATGACCCTGCACATGGGCCCGTCCCATCCCGCCATGCACGGCACGGTGAGGATGTTCCTTGAGTTGGACGGGGAGACGGTTGTAAGGGCCGACGTGAACGTCGGGTATCTGCATAGGGGCTTTGAAAAGATGTGTGAGAACCGTACCTATCATCAGGCCATAATTTACACCGACAGGCTAAATTACGTATCGCCCCTGATAAACAACTTCGGCTACGCCATGGCCGTAGAGAAGCTTTTTGGTGTTGAGGTGCCTGACAGGTGTAAGTTCATCCGCACCATAATGAGCGAGATATGCCGCGTAACCGACCACCTCACCTGTGTGGCCGCCTCGGCCATGGAATTGGGCGCACTCACCGCATTCCTTTACATGATCAAGGCCAGAGAGGAGCTGTGGAAGCTGATAGAAGACGCAGCGGGAGGCAGGGGCGTCACTCCCAGTTACGTAAGGATAGGCGGGGTAAAGGATGACCTCCCCGATGATTTTCATGGCAAGACAATGAACGCCATCAAGATTACCAGAGACGTGCTGAAGGAGATACATGGGCTGCTCACCAAGAACCGGATATTTGTGGACAGGGTGAAAGGGGTGGGGGCCATAACTCCCGACGAAGCCATATCATACGGGTTTACGGGGCCTTGTCTGCGCTCAACGGGCGTACCCTACGACGTGAGGAAGGCCCAGCCCTATATGGTTTATGAACAGATGAATTTTGACGTGCCTGTAGGCACAAACGGTGACAACTATGACCGCTATCTATGCCGCATGGAGGAAATGCAGCAGAGCATGAGTATTATCGAACAGGCCCTGGCCAAGATACCGAACGGCCCGATTAAGGTGGCGGACAAAAGGATAACCTTCCCCTCGAAAAAAGAGGTCTACGGCAATATGGAGGCCCTCATAAACCATTTTAAATTATTTATGAACGGACACGGTATCTGCCCGCCCGAGGGCGAGGTCTACCAGGCCGTCGAGGGGGCCAACGGCGAACTGGGCTTTTACGTAGTAAGCGATGGCACGGGAAAGCCGTACAGATTGAGGTGTCGTCCGCCGTCCTTCTGTAACGTATCCGGCGTTAAGAGGATGATAGAGGGGGGCATGTTGGCGGACATCGTTCCCACCTTTGGTTCGGTGAACATGATAGGTGGGGAGTGCGACCGGTGATGGACAGCCAGGCAAGAGGTTGGGAGTTATGAAAAAGTCTCCTGACATCGTGTTGTCATTTCCGGCAGAATGACACTTGTGCAGGGTTTTGCTGGGGTTTCAGATTATGAACAAGGTAGAGTTCTCAAAAAAAACGCTGGACAAGTTTAAGTCGGTAATCGCCAAGTACCCCGAAAAGGGTGCGGCGTTGCTGCCCACGCTGTGGCTTGCGCAGCAGGAGTTTTCCGTTCTTACGCCTGAGGTGGAGGAATATGTGGCCGGGCTGGTCGGCGTATCCCCTGTAAGGGTCCAGGAGGTGCGCAGTTTTTATACCATGTACACGGCAAGGCCCTTGGGTAAATATCACCTTCAGCTGTGCACCAACATAACTTGCTCGCTTCTCGGCGCCGAGGAACTCCTGGAGCATTTGAAGAAGAGGTTAAAAGTTAACTGTGGTGAGACCACTTCGGACAAGAAGTTTACGCTGTCTGCGGTTGAGTGCCTGGGGCACTGCGGTACCGGCCCCGTGATACAGATAAACGACGACTTCCATGAGAGTCTTACCAGGGAGTCGCTGGATAAACTCCTTGATTCGCTCAAATAATCACTATGGCTAATGAAGCTGTTCTGACAAAGAATTTTGGTACGAAGAATTCACACACCCTGGGGGTATATGAGCAGGGAGGCGGCTATAAGGCGCTGAAGAAGGCCCTTACCGGTATGAAGCCCGAGGCAGTTATGGCGGAGGTGGATAAGTCGGGCCTTAGAGGTAGGGGCGGCGCAGGCTTCCCGACGGGTAAAAAGTGGAGTTTTATCCCGAAGGATTCCCCCAAACCGAAATACCTTACCGTAAACGCCGATGAGGGTGAACCAGGTACCTATAAGGACCGCCCGCTTATGGAGCTTGACCCGCATGCGGTTATAGAAGGGTCTATCATCACGTGTTATGCCGTCGGTATTCACAGCGCATTTATCTATGTCCGCGGTGAGTACGTAAAGAGCGTCCAGAGGCTTAACGATGCAATAAACGAGGCCTACGCCGGCGGGTATCTGGGTAAGAATATATTGAATACAGGTTTTGACCTGGACATAGTCGTCCACCGCGGGGCCGGGGCATATATATGCGGTGAGGAGACGGGTCTGCTTGAATCCCTGGAGGGCAAAAAAGGTCAGCCCAGGATGAAGCCGCCGTTTCCAGCCATAGTCGGTGCGTTCCAGGGGCCTACCGTTATAAATAACGTTGAGACCATGGCGGCCATACCCCCCATAGTAAATAATGGCGGCGAATGGTTTAATAACCTGGGGGCGCCCGGCGTCGGTGGAGGGCTAAAGCTTTATCCGATAAGCGGCCACGTGAAGAAGCCCGGCGTCTATGAGCTTCCTATGGGAACGACGCTCAGGGATATTATATACAAACACGCAGGCGGTATAAGGGACGACAAGAAGCTTAAGGCCGTGATACCCGGGGGTTCGTCGGCTCCGGTGCTGAGGGCCGACGAGATAGACGTCAAGATGGATTACAATTCCCTTGCGGCCATAAAGACCATGCTTGGTTCCGGGGCCATTATCGTGATGGACGAGGACACGAACATGGTAAAGACCCTGAAGGTGCTATTAAAGTTTTATGCCCACGAGTCCTGCGGCAAATGCACCCCTTGCCGTGAAGGCACGGGTTGGATGGACAGGATAATGACGCGGATAGTGAAAGGCAATGGGCATATATCGGACCTCGATACCATCTTAAGTATATCAAACACTATAGATGGCAAGACCCTGTGCCCAATGGGCCAGGCCGCAATCGGACCGTCCATAAGCTTTATTACGAAGTTCAGGAATGAGTTTGAAGATTACATACGGAAGGGAAGGACTAACTAGGATATGCCTCTCTTGACCATAGATGACCGGAAGGTAGATGTCCCCCCGAAGACGTCTATTCTGAATGCGGCAAAACAGCTAGGCATTGAGATACCTCACTTCTGTTATCATCCGATGTTAACCGTTGTTGATGCCTGCAGGATGTGTCTGGTAGAGGTAAAGGATGCGCCGAAACTCGTGACCTCTTGCTCCAACCCGGTTAAAGACGACATGGTTGTGTTTACCAGCACACCGAAGGTGCAGGAGGCCAGAAAAGGTGTGCTTGAGCTGCTTCTTTTGAACCATCCTATGGACTGTCCCATCTGCGATAAGGCCGGGGAGTGTAAGCTCCAGGACAACTATGCGAAATTCAGCCTGCACGAGAGCCGGCTCAGGCCCGAGGACGACAAGGTGCATAAACCAAAGAGGGTTGACCTTGGCCCTAAGATAGTGCTTGATGTAGAAAGGTGCGTTACCTGTACCAGATGCGTGAGATTTTGCAAGGAGATTGCAGGGAAAGAGGAGATGGGCATATTCAACAGGGGAGACCACTCCCTGGTAGGTACGTTCGAAGGCAAGCCGCTGGAGAACAACTACCAGGGTAACCTGACGGACATATGCCCGGTGGGCGCGCTTACGGCCAAGGATTTCCGTTTTAAGTGCAGGTCTTGGTTCCTTTGCAAGACAGATTCCATATGTCCCGGATGTTCCAGGGGTTGCAATATAGAGGTACATTCCAGCGACAGATCCATTGATAAGACCAGGCGCAGGGTATATCGGCTGGCACCGCGGGAGAACGAGGACGTCAATAAGATATGGCTGTGCGACGTAGGGCGATACGGTTACCCGTTTGTGGACGCCTTTGACAGACTAACCAGGCCTTCCGTAAGGATGGGTGAAGATATTTCAATGGCGGACTGGGACACTGCCTTAAGTATGGTATCGCGGGAGTTACATAACATCTGCGAGAAATATGGACCATCGGCGATAGGGGTTATCCCCTCGCCCCAGCTCAGCAATGAAGACCTGTATGTGGTAAAGAAACTCTTCCGAGAGATGATGGGCATCACCAATATTGATTTTAAACTGTCGGGGTGGAACGAGGGGAAGGCGGATAACTTATTGTTGATGGCGGACAGGAACCCTAACTCCAGGGGTGCAGAACTTCTTGGCCTTGCAGGCGACAAAGCAAATGCGGGGGAGATACTGGATAAGGCGGCCAAGGGTGAGGTGAGGGCCCTCTATATAATAGGCGGCGACATAACAAAGTTCCTTGGCGAAAGTAAGGTGAGAGACAGCCTCGCTGGCGCTGAGTTTGTGGTCTATCAGGGGAGCAACTTTAACTACGTATGCAAATTTGCCCACGTTATCCTTCCCAGCGCTGCCTTTGCCGAGAAGGACGGCACCTTTACCAATTTCGAGGCGCGCGTGCAGAAGATAAACAGGGCCATTCTGCCCATGGACGAGTCTCTCCCGGACTGGAAGATAACAACGAGATTGTCGCGCGTTATGGGCTACCCGCTGCCTTATGAAAAGGCAGAGGACGTCTTTAACGAGATTTCAAGAGAGGTAACCGCCTTTTTGGGTCTAAGCTACAAGAAGTTGGGGAAT
>MHZB01000044.1:0-9532 GCA_001828605.1 Planctomycetes bacterium RIFCSPLOWO2_12_FULL_50_35
TTTGTTGGAGAAAGAGGACTGTCCCTACAAGATAGCCGGACTCGGCAATGCCCTCGATTTGGTGGAAATAAACAAGGACGACACGGTGGGGATGATTGGGGCCTTTCCGCCTTTTATTAAGCAGTTGAAGGGGGCCTGCAAGAAACTCCACGTCTTTGAAAAGAATCCCTGGCTCAAGAGGGAGGCGGGAGTTGAACTTCAGCCTGAGGCGCTGGAAAAGGACGTGCTGCCGGGGTGCGACGTCCTGATAATAACCGGCGTCACCATCGTAAACCATACACTGGGACCTATACTGAAATTTTGCAAAAAAGCAAGGGAGGTGGTGCTGGTGGGACCGACCGCCAGTCTATACCCTGAGCCATTTTTCAGACGCGGTGTTACCGTAATGGGCGGTGTCCGCATCACCGACGCAGACCAGGTAATGAAGATTTTGACAGAGGGCGGCTCAGGCTACGACCTGTTTGAGAAATACGCGGACAGGATTGTTATCAAAAGCGAACCTGCACACGCGAAGGTGTAGCACAAAAGTCTTAAGCGCATAACGCAGGCTAAAGCCTGCGGCTACCCATTGAATTGATGATTAGACTACCTTTTCAGAGCTCTCTTTATATATTAAGTTCTTTGTGGTTGCCCCGTTCAGGGGGTCCTTTAAGCCCAATAAATCGGGCAACTACAATATTAAACTACACATGACGTGACACATGGCTTCACCCTGGCACAAGCACAGACAGGGCGGAGGGGACTACGGAGAATGTCTGGGGCAGTTTGCCGCCGGAATCGCCGTCTATCTGGTAGGCCACATCTCTACTACTATTTACAGGACTGACCCTGACCTCTTTTCCCCTTACGTACGTAACGTCACAAAACCTGTCGGCCACCCAGAACAGCGTGCCCACCGAGTACTTTAAGAGCTTCAGCTTGCCACTCTCCCTGAATATAAACACGTCCAGCTCGCCGTCATCCACCCTGGCCCGGTTTGTTATCACCAGAGGACCCGTGTACCTGCGGGTATTACTTATAAAGACAGAGCCTGCGCCCTCCCCCAGCGGCCGTCCGTCCACCTCCACGGAAAACCGGGGGAAGTCATACTGCCAGAATGCCTTTAGTATAGGCATGGCGTAGGTGAGTATGGAGATACTGCCCTTGCGGTTGGACTCTATTATCCTGACCACCTCTGCGTCAAAGCCCACGCCTGCCATAAGGACAAAATACCTCTGTTCATCCCTGCCGACGTCTATCCGCCGCGTGTTGCCTCTTGCTATCACGTGGCACGCCTGCTCGTAGTCAAGCGGCACCCCGAGCTCACGGGCAAGCACGTTGGCAGTCCCCACTGGGATAATCCCGAGCGGTATGTCTCTGCCGGACTCCAGTATGCCGTGCGCCACCTCATTTATGGTACCGTCTCCGCCCATAGCCGCTATGGCCGAGCAGCCATCGGGTGGGTTAGCGGCTGCCCATTCTGCGTTCCCGCGCCTAGACGTTTTGAATACGTCCACAACGCAGCCTCTCCGCTCCAGTATGTCAACCACCCTGGGCAGAATCTTCAGGGCGTAACCGCCACCCGCAATGGGATTCAATATCAGTTTCAGTCTCTTGGGCATGACAATATTATTTTTGGAATCCTTGTCTGCTCATTAAAGATATGATACATCCCCTAGAAGTCAAGGCATTTTCCATTCACAAACGAAGCAGGTTGATTTAATAAACGACATCTGATAACGTGGACGGGTATGAGTAATTCTAAGACGCTCAAGAGGTATTATAATAAGCTCCTGAAGACCTTCGGGCCGCAGCGCTGGTGGCCCGCCGGGGACGGGCCCTTTGAGGTGATGGTGGGCGCAGTGCTGACGCAAAACACCAACTGGGGCAACGTGGAAAAGGCCATAAATAACCTTAAACAGGCCGGCAAACTGAGCGCCACCGCCATACATAAGATGAGGCAAGACCAATTGGCGGGGCTTATTCGCCCTTCGGGCTACTTTAACATAAAGGCCAGGCGATTAAAGAGCCTCATAAAATGGTTCGTTGACCGTTTCGACGGAGAAATAGAGAAGATGTTTTCCCGGGACTTACAGTCCCTGAGAGAAGAGCTGTTGTCGGTCAAGGGCATCGGGCCTGAGACGGCGGATTCCATCCTGCTATACGCCGGCAACCTGCCCACCTTTGTAGTAGACGCCTATACCTACCGGGTACTCGTCCGTCACCGGCTCATCCCCGAAGAGAGCACGTACCATGACATGAAGTCCTTCTTCGAGGAGAGTCTCCCCCAGGACGCCGCCGTGTACAATGAATACCACGCGCTCCTGGTACGGGTGGGTAAGACGTATTGTAAACCACGGGAGCCTACATGTAAGGACTGCCCACTCTATGAATTTTTATAACACTACAATCACTCTTGCCCAAAATAATTTTAGGAGAAACTCCTATGCCATGATACCACTTGAGTAGCCGCAGGCTTTAGCCTGCGTTTTAACACACCCCCTGCCCCTCTTGATAGCGGGGAGTCGCAATCCGCCTGAGGCGGACTGCGGCTACATAGACAAACCGTGGAGGTAAGGTAACCCTAGTTGAAACAATGTCAAAATCCTTGTCCTAAGTTTTTACGTTAGAACGGAAAAAGAAGTGTGGATAGATTATTTTGGACACCAGTGCACTACAATATCTTCGAAAAAGATTTAGCGTGGCAGTCCGCCTAAGGCGGACCACGCTACACACATTCGCTCGGAGTGGCAGCGTCCAACAAATTGGCTTTTGCAGAGGTCTCACCACAATACGCAGGCTTAAATAGATGACAGAAAGAATACTGATAAAAAACGGCCGTGTGATGGACCCTTCTGCCAATCTGGACGAGCGATTGGACATCCTGATTGAAGACGGCAGGGTTACAGAGGTTTCATCAGACATAAAACCGCAAGGAGATGTGGAGACGTTAGACGCTACAGGATGCATAGTCACCCCGGGGCTTATTGACTGCCACGTCCACCTGCGGGAGTCGGGCAGAAAAGGAGAGGCCATGGAGACCGAAAAGGTCAAGGAAACCATACGGAGCGGCACCCGTGCCGCCGCAAAGGGTGGTTTTACCACCGTCCTCTGCGAACCGAACACCACACCGCCCATTGACTCATGGGAGAGGGTGAACGAGCTGCAAGAACGTATTTCAAGCACCAGTTTTGTAAGGACTTACGTAAAGGTGTCAATGACGGTGGGTATGCAGGGTGAGAGCGTAACGGATATAGAAAAACTGAGCGTGCATCCCCTGGTAAAGGCCCTGTCCGAGGATGGCAACCCGATAGTGGAAGAGAAGCTGATGTACGAGGTCTGCCGACGCGCTGCAAAGAACAACCTGCCCCTGAGCTGCCACAGCGAAGACTCCAGCTTCTCCTTGGCCAAGAGGAGCAGGAAACTCGGCTTCAGGCCGAGAGAGGACTTTCACAATGAGCCCAACTTCATAGCGCGCGACATCCTTCTGGCAGAGGCGAGCCGTGCACAGATACACATCTCGCACGTGAGCATGAGAGAGTCGTTGGAGGTGATACGCAGGGCAAAGGCCCGTAACCGCACACGGGTCACGTGTGAGGTCACGCCCCACCACCTCCTCCTCGACGACAGCTTTAGAGACCCAAGGGGCTTACGGGCTACGGTAAATCCCCCACTGCGCTCTAAGGAGGATAACGCGGCATTAATAGAGGCGCTCAAGGAGGGCATGATAGATGTGATTGCCTCCGACCATGCACCGCACAGGGAGGAGGATAAGAGGGCCGGCGCCCCCGGTTTTATCGGACTTGAGACTACGCTGGGCCTGGTACTAACGAAACTCGTGCAGCCGGGCATAATTTCTCTCATGCACGCAATCAGGATGATGTCCACCACACCTTCGACCATCTTTCATTTGAAGGACGGTTCTCTCAAAAAGGGGGCCAGGGCGGACGTTACCATAATAGACACCGGCAGAGAATGGACGGTAGATACCGGAGGATTTGAGTCCCTCTCCAGGAACTGCCCTTTTGAGGGTTGGAAACTGCGGGGCCGGTCCGTAGCGGTAATAGTCGGCGGACGCATAATAATGAGAGACGGGGAGCTTATACGATGCGCATAATAATAGACGGATACAACTTTATCTTTGCCGTCCCGGAACTCGAACAAGTACTGGATAGAGAGAGTATGGAGATGGCCAGAGAGGCCCTCTTGGCGATGCTGTCGAGACATAAGGGCACAAGCCGTCAGGAGTTCACCGTGGTGTTTGACGGCAGGGCTGAGGAGGGTGAACATCCCGGCCCTGCCGAGAGGCAAGTCCGTGAGGGGATAAATGTCTTCTTCTCAAGGGGTGCCAGTGCCGACGAAGACATAGTCGGCATCATCAATTCCTCGTCAAACCCCAGGAACATGTGCATAGTCACTTCGGACAATGGGATAATCAGGGCGGCTAAGGCATCGGGTTGTCGGATTGCCAAACCCGGCGAATTCTACGAAGAGATAGCTCCGTCCTCCAAAAAGAAGGGTAAACCCTCGCATACCGAACCGACGGTCAAGTACCATGGGCCCACCGAAAGTGAAGTGGACTACTGGCTGAAAATATTCAAAACAAAATGGGGAAAGGATAAGAAACCGTAGATGCCGGCGAGGACGCATCTCCTGAACGCACAATGGTTACGATGGCTTCCTGCCGTGCTGTGGGCGTCGCTCATATTCTGGGCCTCTTCAAGGCCCGCCTCTCTTATACCCCTTATACCCGTACCCCATGCAGACAAGGGTATCCACTTTCTGGAGTTTGCCGTGCTTTGCTATTTGATATGCTGGGCACAGCAGCTAACGGAGCGGAGATTTAAGATGATACTATGGCTCGCCATCTTAATGACGTCGACCTACGGGGCTTTTGACGAGTACCACCAAAGATTTACGCCGGAAAGGACGCCGGAGGTAGCGGATTGGCTGGCGGACACCCTCGGGGCGGTTGCCGCAGGCCTCCTCTGGCTCAGACTAAGAATGTAACGTTTTAGACGACCCAAGGAGGGATCAGGATGTTGCGCAGACTTTTCCTGCTTTTTATGGTTGCGCCGTTAATAGAGCTGTATCTTCTGCTCAAACTGGGAAGTTATATAGGTGTCGCCGCCACCATAGGGGTAGTAATCGGTACGAGTGTGGCGGGTGGACTGTTGGCAATGAGCCAGGGGTTGACGGTCCTCCGTCAGGCGCACGGGGAATTAGACCAGGGGAGGATACCTGCCGAAAGCCTGTTTGACGGCACACTGGTACTAACAGCAGGTATAATGCTTATCATACCCGGTCTTCTAACCGACTGTCTTGGTTTGTTCCTGCTAATCCCATGGACCAGACGGATGTTTAAATCATGGCTAAAGAAAACCCTTGAGGAAAAAATCTCCCGCGGGGAAATGCAGGTCTACACACGCCTCGGGGGATGGAGTGGCGGCAGTGGCCCTTATGGACGCTCTTAAGATACCCGGAGACCTCCGCGCGGTCATACTGGACATGGACGGCGTGGTGATAGATGGTATGCCGTATCACCAGAGGGCGTGGAAGGAGGCCTTTGCCACAGCAGGGATAGAGGTCACGGATACCGACATTTACCTCAAGGAAGGCATGGACCAAATGGAGACCGTAGTACAGATCTCCAGGGAAAAGGGAGTGTCCCTGAGCAACCAGGACATGAATAAGGTAATTGCCCTCAAGAACCGCATCCTCAACTCCATATTCAAGATTCGTCTCATCCCCGGCAGCACAAAGTTCGTCTCACGGCTTAAGAGACTCGGTTTCAGACTGGCGCTCGTGACCGGTACGGAAAAGAACGTGGTGGAAAGGGTACTTCGTGAGGAAGCTGCCCTAAAAGGCATCTTTAACGTGGTGGTGACGGCAGAGACAGTTAAGCGCAAGAAGCCCGACCCCGAACCCTACCTGAAGGCCGTAGAGCTTCTGGAAATTGAAAAAGGACATTGTTTAGTAATAGAAAACTCCCCGGCCGGAATCGCATCTGCCAAACGGGCGGGCCTGACGTGTCTTGCCCTGACCACCTCACTGCCTGAGAACTACCTGAGAGAGGCCGACTGTATCTTCCACAGCCTGGAGGAAGTGTTGAAGCTGTTTAACCAAGAAGTATAGTTGCCGGCTGTACAACCCCGTCTCCGCCCAAGACACGCCAGTTGACACAACCCACCTTCTCATGTATCCTCTGTGCATCATTCGCTACCCGCTATTTTTGAGGAGAGCCATCTATGACAACGAATAGAAACATCATGATAAAACTCTGTTGTGCAGCCGCCGCCCTGTGTCTCGTAAGCCTGTTACTGTTACCATATAACCCGACCAATGCCCAGCACATAGACGTGTTCAATATACCGAGAGAAAAAGCCGAAGAAAAGAAGCCCCAAGACGTGCCTGAATTGGCAGAGGTGGAGGTTACAGACACCTATACATATAAGGTCGTAGTAGAGAAAAGCCGCCTCGATGAGGGCAATGTCTTTGCGCGGGAGCTTGACATTAGAGAACTCGAGGACGATGAAAAATCACCCTATCATTGGGGCCAGGTAAATTACTACGACCGAAGAGAAATCGCTCAAAGGTTGACGCGCACCACCGGCTCTATCAAGTGCTCCAGGGTTCGCACCGGTGTGCTGTATTTCCTGCCGGATGGGCAAAAGACGGTGGAGTGGGGACGCTGGAGCATGTGGGACTGCCGCTAAAATCCCAAGCGAAAACCTGATGTCCTACAGCTAAGCATATTCAACAACGACAGGTCTCTAACTTCATTCCCAACGGAGAACAAAGCGATGAGGCACCCCTATTCCCAGTACCTTATATACCTGATTTTAGCCCTCATGTTTATCTCCATACTAACCCCGCGGCGGCCGCAGAAGCAGGAGCCCCCCGCGGTGGAGCAGGAACAGGGGCTGCTGGACCCCGTAACAGAGGGAAAGGCGCAGGTAATAGACCTTACTTATCCGCTAAACGAAGGAAACGCCTACTGGCCGGGCGACCAGTACCAGCCTTTTAAGCACGAGACAATCGCAAGGCTTGAGACCAACAGTGTCTTTTCGGGCAGCTACTCCACCCCCGAGCACCTGGGTACGCACATTGATGCGCCAAACCACTTCGAACCGAATCAGCCGTCCGTAGACCAGATACCCCTTAGTCAACTCATCGGACCCGCCGTGGTAATTGACGTACATTCCAAGATAACGTCGAATCCGGACTACCAGGTCTCGGTGGACGACGTCTTAAACTGGGAGGCTCAAAACGGGTCTATCCCAAAGGGCGCCATTGTGCTCATGCACTCCGGCTGGGGATGGAGGTGGGAGAGCTACCCCAGGTACAAGAATGCCGACGCAGCCGGAGCATTGCACTTCCCCGGCTTTTCAAAAGAGGCCGCTCTCTTTCTGGCCGAAGAGAGGGGTGTAAAGGGCATCGGGGTGGACACACTGAGCGCAGACCACGGACCGTCGAAAGACTTCGCCGTGCACCACGTCTTTAACTCCAGGGGTAAATGGATACTTGAGAACCTCGACAACCTTGAAAAACTTCCTCCCAAGGGTATAACATTGATAGTGGCACCCATAAAGATAGAAGGCGGTTCGGGCGGCCAGGCCCGCGTCTGGGCCTTGGTTTCCCGTTGAAACCTGTGGAATCCAGCCATTTACATTTCTGTGAGATATGGTACAACTATTTCGGAGCTTTTGCCACTTGTTGAACCCGTGTTTAAGGGCACAAGATTTCTTTCGGAATGTTTGGAGAATGGAGCTACAGGGGCTTACCGTAGTAATAGGGGGTAGCGGGACACTGCACCTCTGCCGAAACGTCTGTATCAAGAATCATTGCGGAAGAGTCCTGTGGATTTACATAACTATCTTTAATATTTGCACTTGTATCTAGAATGGTGGCATTACTGCCCGTTTCTGGAACGATAATATCCCAAACACAGCCGCAAGAAGGATGTATAGAACCATCGGGCCTGAGCTTTAAGACCCAAGAGTCGAAACCCCTGGCGCCGAAGGAGTTTGTCAGACCTGCTACTATGTAACCTCCTTCTGTTGTCTGCTGGATGGAAGTGGCCCACTCCCAACCAGCTCCCCCGTAGAGCTTCTGCCACTTCACAGAGCCGTCCGATCTGAGCTTCAAGACCCATAGGTCACCACCTCCAGCAGGAAGCTCATCCTTCACGCCGGCAACTATGTATCCTTCGTCACTGGTTTCCTGGATGGAAATGGCTCCATCCCTGCAATCTCCTCCGCAGGTCGTCTGCCATTTTACTGTCCCATCTGACTTGAGCTTCAAGACCCATAGGTCACCTTCTCCTGCGCCGAAGGAGCTTGTTGTACCTGCCACTATATAACCTCTGTCCCTGGTCTGCCAGACGGAATGAGCCTCATCCCGATCAACACCTCCGTAGGCCTTCTGCCACTCCACTGTCCCATCGGGTCTGAGCTTCAAGACCCAAAAGTCTTCCCTTCCAGTACCAAATGAGCTCGTGCAGCCCGCCACTATGTAACCCCCGTCTCCGGTCTGCCGGATGGAATGGGCTGCATCCATACCTCCTCCCCCGTAGGTTTTCTGCCACTCCACCGTACCATCTGGTGTTAGCTTTAAGACCCAGGCATCATAATCTCCAGCACCAAAGGACTGTGTCATACCGGCTACCACATACCCCCTGTCGTGAGTCTGCTGAATGGATGCGGCCTTATCATTATCAGCCCCGCCATAGGTCTTTTGCCACTCTACTGTACCATCCGGCTTGAGCTTTAAGACCCACATATCGGTCTCTCCAACATTAAAAGACCTAGTCTCCCCAACCACTATGTATCCGCCGTCATCGGTCTGCTGGATTGATGCGGCAAAATCAGAAGAAGCTCCCCCGTAGGCCTTCTGCCACTCTACTGTACCATCAGGTTCAAGCTTCAATATCCAGAGATCCCCATTTACTGTACTAAAAGAGGCCGTCCAGCCAGCCACAATGTATCCACTATCTTCTGTCTGCTGGATGGCCGCGGCCCAATCTTCACCAGCCCCACCATATGTAGCGGCCCATCCGCCTGTATCACAAAAAGAGGGACGGGCAATAAATAGAACGAGAGTAAAAAGCAGGATGTGGAACATGTAACGTATCACCAAGAAGATAAAATCTTGTCTTAATGCCATATCTTTCTGTCCTTAAATGGCAATCTTATCGCTCTCCGAAAGGAGGTCAAGAAAATTTTTAGTGGAACTCCGCCCTTGAAACTGGGGCTTGCTTGGGGCATATTAGGAGGGGTTCAAAATTTTGAACCCCTACCTCATGGCGAGCAAGTCCGCCGGAGGTGGATGCTGCGCAGTGTGTCATTGCGAGGAGCGAAAAGCGACGAAGCAATCTCACGTTTCCCAAATAAAACTACTTACGAGATTGCTTCGCTTCGCTCGCAATGACAGCTCTATCTTTGAGTTTTTCAGAAGTCTCGCTAAACAAATTCGGTGATTATCTGGTGTGCGGCCTCCGGGTCCAGTTTTGGCATTTTGAGCAGTTGGAGGTTTTCCTGGACGTGTTTAACAG
>MHZB01000044.1:9544-18345 GCA_001828605.1 Planctomycetes bacterium RIFCSPLOWO2_12_FULL_50_35
TTCCTGGACGTGTTTAACAGTCTTCATGCCTACAAGTGAGGTAGTAACACCACGGAGCGAGCGAATCACCTGGATGGCGCGGCGGGCGGCGCTGTTGCCTAGGTTGTCGAGCATCTGAAATGAAAATAGCTTGTTCTCTTTAAGCGCTTGCTTTTGTAATAACGTTGCACTGGTCATAACGTAAAGGCCCATCTTTTCCGCGGCTTCAAGGGTGGTCAAACACTTGTCGTCAAATTCCTGATTCTGCAGTGCAGCAGCCTCCGGCATGTAAATATTAACAGGCAATTGAATAACCTTGAAGTGATGCCTCTTCCCCGCGGATGTCTCCTCTGCCGCCCGGAGCACACGCCCCAAAGACAGCCTGCACGGGTCGTCAACATCCGACCGGTAACCGTCCCAGGTCGCAGTACCGTACATTCGGATGCGCCCTTCTCGCACAAACCCTTCCAATACCTCGAACGCCTTGGAAAGCCTGCTGTAAAATTCCTCAGGTATTATCTCAGATAGTTGTATCTCAGGATTATGCACATAGTATATATCCAGGTATTCCAGGCCCAGGTTTTTTTAAGACTCCTCAAGACGCATTCATGTATGTACTCGGGCCTTAGAGAGTGGCATCCCCCAACTACATCCGTCTCTCTCAGAACACCAGTCTTTAGAAATCTATTTCTAAAAAACTCCTGAGGTCTTTCGCCTGACTCTACGTCTACAGGGATAAAACCGCCCTTCGTCGCTATGATGAGCTTCTCTCGAATCTCAGGGTCTTTTTCCATCAGGCGCCGCACGGCACGCCCAACAACCCTCTCGCTCTTCATGCCCCTGTAGTTTAGTGCCGTATCAATGACATTGCATCCAAGCCCAACCGCCTCGATAATTGCATCAAGGTAAAGTGTGTCTGTATTGTCATCTTCTCTACCAAGGTAAGTGCCAACACCGATTGTGGAAGCCTGTAGAGTCACTTTCTGTAAGATCTAAAGAGGCCCAAAAATCCTAAAAGAGTTGTAGCCGTATAAACAAGAAAACATGATTACACCCACAGAACAGGAACTTATCAAAAATCAGTGAGAAAATCATCCAATAAATGATGCCGAGACCTCTGAGAATTTTACATAATGTCATTCTTAAGGGAGCAAGGCAAGCGAAGGATGACACCTTGCCATTGAGAAGCCTTTGCAGAGATCCTCGACAATATTAATCTTATACTACCCGCACTTGAATTTCTAACCACATTCGGCTATATAGTAGCAATGTTCACCATGACGTACCCTCGGCGTCAACAAAAACAGAACGGTTTAAAAGAGGGCTCGGGGTGACGTGAAAAGGAGAAAGGCCATGCATAAGTACAAGATGTTTTTATACCCGTTGGTCTTGGCGATAACGGTGGGAGTAGCGTCTCCCGTCTCGGCAGCCATGGTATGGGTTGAAAACAACCTCCCTCCAGACCCTACCGGGGGGCTTGTCGTGGTTGTAATAATGTCTGTAAATGGGACATATCGCGGCAAAGAGATCACGCCGGGTGAGACTATAGAGCTAAACGACGCCAACGCAACAAACGTAGAACGTTTTACAGTGAGTCAGGGCGTATATGAATATCACGTCAAGTGCCCAAGAGACAAAAACCTCAAGATAACCCTGAAATTTACGGACATCAGGGACAATACCCTGCCGAAAGGCTTCTCCGTATCAACAGAGGCCGATAAATTGTAGCGGCGTCAAAGGGATTCTGCACCTTTGTCATTCTGAGTATGTCGTGTGGCAGCCCGTTGCCACGACCACCTTGCTTACGGTCAAGGCGTGGCCTTAACCCACCCTCTATGTGCCTCAAAATGATAATCGTATTAGGGCCTTTTCCCAATAAACCCAACCACCAAACCCTCGCCGCACATCTTTTCTAACCCCCCTTGCCGTCGTCTGCAAAACGGATAGAATGAACATAGAGGGCCGTACATCTTGTAGGGGGCCTGGGCCCGCCCCTTGTGGCCACTGCGATTGTAAAGGTTCGGCTTATAGAGCCGGAGGGCCAATATAATCGGGTGGCTGCAGGACAGTGTCGATCCCTACAGAATTTTAGAGGTTAAGTATTACTCCTGGTTACGGCGGTCCCAATTGGCCGCAGTAAGAGATTTAAAAGGAGAAACAGCCATGACTGAGATAAAAGTATTCACAAGTCCAGGTTGCAGCGCCTGCGCACAGGTAAAGGAATACCTGCGAAAGGCAGACATCGAATACACGGAATGCAACATCCTTGAGCAGGAGGCCGCTGAAGAACTGAAGGAACTGGGGGCCATAAGCGTGCCTTGTGTTGTCGCAGGGGACATGATCATCAGGGGTTTCGACAAACCCAAACTGGATGAACTCATTGCCTGCCTGACTGCCGAAGCATGTGCATAAACCTGGTTTAAAATATAGATGCCCTGCCGGGCGTCACGTGCCAGCGCGATGCTGGCACGTTTTTTTGCGTCTCCAGACCTTATGGGCAGACACACAGGTCTGCCCCCCTACGACTGGTGGCGTCGAGATCTTTGTAGGGGCAACCCTGCGCGGTTGCCCAGGCCATCAAGATTCCCAAGCCTTCCGCCGTACATCCTTGACACGCCGTCTTTCCCTTAATAAAATCATACTGGCGTGCTAAAATCCGACCCTTGTAATGGAGCCCGACGATGAAACCAAAGGTCTATTTCATAGAAGCCAGTACGGGTGAGGCCCTGGAAAGCCTTGCCGAAAAGACCCAAAAACTGTTCGACACCCTGAAGTTTTCCTCGACCGTCAAACGGGGAGACCTGGTGGGCGTAAAGACCACTTTCGGGGAGAAGAACAACATCGGACACCTGAAACCGCCTCTGGTGCGCGCAGCCGTAGACAAGGTGCGCTCTGCAGGGGCAAAGCCATTTGTGGTTGAGACAAATACCCTATACATAGGCCAGAGGACAAATGCCGTCAACCACCTGCTCCATGCCCACAACCACGGATTCACCGTTGAAACGGTTGGCGCGCCCATAATAATCGCCGACGGCCTGATGGGCGAGAACGATTACACAATGCCCCTCGACCTGCCCGGCGGCCTCTGCAAGATGGCGCACATTGCAGGCAGCGCCAAGGCCGCCCAGGGGTTTGTGTTTTTATCCCACGTCACCGGGCACATGCTCACCGGAATGGGCGCCACGCTGAAAAACATAGGCATGGGGCTCGCCTCCCGCGGCGGTAAACTGGCCATGCACTCCGGCGTAGTACCCCAGATAATCGAACCTGACTGCACCGCCTGCGGTATCTGCGCCGAGTTCTGCAGCCCCAGAGCCATCACCATAAAGGATTATGCCATCATTGACCCGAAGCAGTGTATCGGCTGCGGTGAGTGCCTGGCGGTGTGCCCGTTTGAGGCCGTGAAGATTGACTGGGGCGAGGACACGGGGAACGTGCAGAAGAAGGTGGCCGAATACTGTGTGGCCATACTCAAGGGTAAGGAGAAAAAGTCCGTATTCTTCAACTTTATCATCCACGTAACCGAGCAGTGCGACTGCATGGACAAGGCCTATAAGCCCGCTTTTGAGGACATCGGCATCCTGGCCTCAAGAGACCCTCTGGCCGTTGAAAAGGCCACTATTGATATTATTCGTGAATCCATCGGTGAGGATTTCTTCCAGAAGAGCTGGCCCAAGATTGACTACACCATACAGATAGACCACGCAGAGAGAATCGGGCTGGGGTCAACCGATTATGAACTGGTGGACCTTAGCGGCGAGAGGCGTTCTGACAGGCGTGCGGCGGCAAGAAAATAGCAGCAGATGTTAACAGTCCAACCTATCAAAGTACTTGTAGGGTGCGTCTTGACGCACCTGACACGTCGTTAGATTCTTCGCTTCGCTCAGAATGACATAGAGTGCTATGAGTTATTCAAAAAAGGTAGTAGTAATCGGTCTCGACGGTGCACCTCCTGAGCTCATCTTTGACAGGTGGCTTGATGAACTACCCACGCTCAGGCGGCTAACCTCTAACGGCGTATACGGCGAGCTGGAGAGTACCATACCATCCATCACCTGCCCTGCCTGGGCCTCTATGGTAACGGGCAGAAACCCCGGCCGTCTCGGTATCTACGGCTTCAGGAACCGCACACGGTACGACTACGGGCAGATGTCCTTTGTGGACTCCTCCTGGGTAAAGGAAGAAAGTGTCTGGGATATCCTCGCACGATGGGGCAGACGGTCCGTGCTTCTGGGCATCCCTCCTACTTACCCGCCGAAACCGGTAAACGGTCTTCTTGTCAGCTGCTTCCTGGCGGGCGATACCTCCGTCACATACACCTTTCCCGGCGGGTTTAAACAAGAGGTGGAAGAGCTGTCCGGGGGATACATCCTGGACGTAAAAGACTTCCGCACAGGCGAAAAGAGAGCAGTCCTTAACTCCATATATCAGATGACCGAGAGACGATTCAGACTCGCCAAGACCCTGCTGAGAAAGAAGGACTGGGACCTTTTCATGCTGGTGGAGATGGGGACGGACAGGATTCAGCACGCCTTCTGGAGGTTCTTTGACCGGGAGCATCCCAAATATTGCCCGGACACCGAATTTTCAGAAACTATCCTGGACTACTACAAATACCTCGATAGAGAAATCAATGAGATAATTAATATCGTGGGAGACGGCGCAACCGTTATTGTGGTCTCAGACCATGGGGCAAAGAGGTTTGAGGGCGGGATATGCGTAAACGAGTGGCTGACAGCAAACGGGTATCTCCGCCTTAACAAGCCTCCTGATAAACCAACACCCTTCCGAGAGCTGGATATAGACTGGCGGCGAACAACCGCCTGGGCAGAGAGCGGCTTCTACGGCCGGGTATTCCTCAACGTCCGGGGGCGGGAACCCCTGGGCCTGGTCTCTGCGCACGACTACCACCGCATCAGAAACGAGATTGCCCAAGGCCTGGAGGCAATAAGGGGCCCCCAGGGCGGCAGACTGGGTACGTCCGTCTTTAGACCTCAGGATATATATCCTGAGGTGCGCGGTATAGCCCCCGACCTGCTGGTATATTTTGACGACCAGCGCTTGAGGTCTATAGGGAGTGTCGGCCACCACAGCCTTTGGGCAGAAGAAAACGACACCGGCTCCGACGATGCAAATCACTCCCAGTACGGCATTTTTATGCTGTACAATCCAGCGATTAAAAATTCCTGTGGCAAGAGAGACGGGCTTAATATCAAGGACGTTGCACCCACCATACTTACACAGATGGGCATATCCCCGCCGGCAGATATGGAGGGGAGGCCGATTGGCTGACATCGCCTGTAGGGGCACGGCATGCCATGCCCCTACAGCATAAAACAGACTGGAAAGCCCTTGTTTATCCTGGTAAAATACTTGTTTTAGCATCTTGAGCGCTTTGAAAAACTGCATTTTTTGAAGTCCCGCGACCGTGTCGCTGGGAAATTTTCCATTGACATAGTCAATGGACTCCAAAATTTTGATAATTAAATTATAGAATCGCACTTGAGAGGAGGCATAGAGAGGCGTGGCAAAGGGAGCTACAGTATGGTTTACCGGGCTGCCAAGCTCAGGAAAATCCACCATCGCCCATAAGGTAGAGAAACTCCTGAGAGAAAAAGGGCATCGGGTGGAGGTATTTGATGGTGACGTAATCCGCAAGAACCTGTGCTCTGAACTTGGCTTTTCCAAGGAAGACAGAGACACCAACATAAAGCGCATCGCATTCGTATGCAAGCTGATGACGCGAAACGACGTGGTAGCCATCGCCGCGGCCATCTCCCCCTACAGGGAGACGCGTGACTATGCACGAAAGGAGATAGGCAAAGATTTTTTAGAGGTCTATGTCAGATGCCCTCTGTCTGTCTGCAAGGACCGCGACGTTAAGGGACTCTACAAGAAGGCCCTGAGCGGTGAGCTAAAAGGTTTTACCGGCATTGACGACCCCTACGAAGAGCCGCTAAATCCCGAACTCATCCTGCACACAGATAAGGAATCCGTAGAGGAATCCGTGCAGAGGGTGATGGCGGAGCTGGAGAAACGCAGGTATCTTTGACAGGCTGGCACATTGGGCATTCCGGAAAAACCACTTCAACGCCCTATGTCATTCTGGGCCTTCGGCCCGAGCTCAGGCCGAGGGCGAAGCGAAGTCACGCCTAAGGCGGATCTGCCTATGGCATGACGCCTCTGGCGCAAATCTGTTTTTTGTAGCGTCTGGTCCCCGTACCTGACGACTTTATACCGTCCGATACGGAGGCTTCGGCGGTGAGCCCTTCGATGAACTCAGGGGCTGAGCCTGTCGAAGCCTCAGCCGAACCGATCGGACGCTACAACTGAAAGTGAGATTGCTTCGTCGCTTTAGCTCCCCTACAACGAGGCTTTGTCTTGCATCTTTCAGCGGTCACAAACCCTTGGCTACAACATTACGGGAGGTGTCTCAGCAGTCTGTCTATCTCTTCGTGGGTGTTATAGAAATGGGGCGAGACACGGATGCGTCCGTCTCTGAGGTTGACAATAATCCCCCAACTTTTCAGGGTATTGCGTACCGAGGCGAGGTCTTGGTGCTCAGAATAAAAGGAAACGATGCCTGACCTATCGCCCTTCCTGCGGGAACTGAATATCTTGTAACCCTTATTCTCAAGACCGTTTACCAGATGGTCTGTAAGGTCAAGCACCCTCTCTTCTATCTCCTTTATCCCTATCTCCAGTATGAGTTCCAGTGAACCCATCAGGCCGTAGATGCCCAGCGTGTTAAGCGATCCGCATTCAAATCTGGAGGCGTCGGGGCGCAGCGTAAAATTGTAATCGAGATAATTTTCCTTATCCACCACACTCGCCCAGCCTACCTCACGCACCGTAAGCTTTTCAAGCGACCTGTCCCGGGCGTAAAATATCCCGATACCCTCGGGGGACAGTAGCCACTTGTGCCCGTCCGCCGACAGGAAGTCCACGCCTATTTTCTTCACGTCCAGCTCCAAGGCCCCAAGCCCCTGGATGCCGTCCACCACGAACACTACGCCCCTCTTTTTGCATAAATTCGCAATACTCTTGAGGTCGTTCCTAAAGCCGCTCGTAAATTCCACAAAGCTTACGGAAATAACCTTGGTCTTGTCGTCCACCAACTTCTCAATTTTCTCAAATGGGATGCGGCCCGCGTCGTCCTCTGCGGCAAACTTTATCTGCACCCACCTGTCCTTAAGGTTCATCCAGGGATACACATTGGCCGGAAACTCCACGTCGGTTATGACTACGTTATCGCTTATGCTCCAGCCCAGCCCGTTCGCAACGAAAGATATTCCCTCACTCGTATTCTTCGTAAAGGCAATCTCCGAAGGGTCTGCGTTGAGGAGTCTTGCCGCCATCGCTCGCGTCTTATTGACGTCCTCTACCCACCTGTCCTCATTAATACCACCGCATCTGGCCATGTCATCCACGAACTTGTTCATGTAGGCGGTGGCCCGGTAGGAAAGGGGTCCTATACAGGCATTGTCAAGGTAGGCATATTTTTTTGTTACTGGAAACTCTTTGCGGATTTTTTTAATGTCCATAAGTTTTCATCGCGGCAGCGGGTTCGATTCCTCTCCTTCCGACTCAAACAGCCTTGCTATTTCGTCCACCTCAAAGGTGGGGAGTTCCTTTGCCTCTCCGTTTTCTATCATCTTAAGGCCCTTCTCTTTTTCCGTAAGCGAGCCGATGACCTCCGCGCTTATACCCTCCTGCCTAAGGGCGTCTAGCACGCACTCCGTGTCACCAGGCGGCATGGCAATAAGAAGCGCCCCGGATGATATCATACCCATAGAGTCAAGGCCATAAAATGAACACACGGCCTCCGTCTCAGGGTAGCAGTGTACACTGGACTTATTAACGGTAGCGCCCAGTCCTCCTATGCCCGCCATCTCCACGATACCGGTTGAAAGACCTCCCTCGGTGAGGTCGTGCATGGCGTGTACCTTGCCGGTACCTGCGGCAATGGAGGCCTCTCTTACTATACTAATCCCCGGTTCATAAAGAAGCTTCTGGGCTCGTTTAACAAACTCCCTGCCGTAACGGTCCGTTAATTCCCTCTCCCGCTCCCTGGCGAGTATGGCCGTGCCCTCAATGGCAATGCCCTTTGTCAGGATGATGTCGTCGTCCGGCCTGATGCTGGTCTTTCTTACCAGTCTGTCCTTTTCTACCTCGCCAAGCATCTGTCCGACCACCACGGGTCGCTCGAGTCCTCCGGTTATCTCGGTATGACCTCCGCACAGGGCCACGCCCAGGTCCTTGGCCGCCTGCGACATATCTGCAAAGATAGTCCTGGCCATCTCTTCACTTGCCCTGCCCTCCGGCAGGAACACGGTGGCCAGAAACCACCTTGGCACGGCGCCAAGGGTGGCAACGTCGTTTGCGTTAATGTTTACCGCATACCAGCCTATCCTATCGGAGGCAAACGTGATTGGGTCGGTCTTTACGACCAGATAAGTGTTTTTACCGCCCACGTCCAGAACGGCGGCGTCTTCGCCTACCCTGGGTCCGATAATAACCCTAGGGTCACCGACACCGGAATATTTGGCTAAAAGCTCTTCCAGGAGACTCGAGGGCAATTTCCCCACTGGAAGGTGATTCTTCCCCATTAAGGCCCCTTTACTCAATCGTTTTGGGGTGTAGGAGGCGCATCCTCTACGATGAACTTTCCCCGCTTGTGCTCGTATTTCGGGTGGTCTAGTTCGGCAACCCGTGCAATATACTCCCTGGTGGTTATGCTGGTCTGCCAGTGGCCGTTGTACTTGGCATAAGTGGTCATACCGACAAAGAAACCCACCACCGCGAAGGCATACACCCAGTAG
>MHZB01000045.1 GCA_001828605.1 Planctomycetes bacterium RIFCSPLOWO2_12_FULL_50_35
TGAGGAATTTCTCTCCGATTCTTTTCTGAGACCTCTGAAAAAGTCTGTATAATTGTCATTCTGAGGGAGCAGAGCGACTGAAGAATCTCTGGTGTAGCGTGCGAGTTTATCTCGCACGTTTAACGTGCCAGACAAGCTGGCACGCTACAAAAACATATTTTTCGCCTCGCTCAGAACGACAACTTCACAAGGTTTTTAAGAAATCTCTGCATGTCATTCTGGGTGAAGCCAGCTCCCATTCAACCTGTAGGGGCGTATCGCAATACGCCCCTACAAAGGCTCAGAATGCACAGGGTATTGGAGGGGTTTTCCAGGGATATCCACACGGGGTGTAATGGAGAAAAACCTTTAATGGTGAGTTAGGGGGTGTCTGTGGTATGGGAGGTTACTGACCGTCCCCCATGATCTCTACTTTAATGCCGGCCTCTTGGAGCATCTCCTTTGCCAGCCAGTCGGGGTAGTCGGATATGGCGACTATGCGCTTGATGCCGCAGTTGATGAGCATCTTTGCGCACAGGACGCAGGGGTGGTTGGTGGAGTACAGTGTGGCGCCCTCAATCGGTATGCCGTAGTTGGCGGCCTGGAGAAGGGCATTCATCTCCGCATGGAGCCCCCGGCAGAGTTCCTGTCTCTCTCCGGAAGGTATCCCAAGTTTGTCCCTGAGGCATCCGATCTCCGTGCAGTGTACCATCCCTTTCGGTGCGCCGTTATAACCGGTGGCGAGTATGCGCTTGTCCAGCACCAGTGTCGCACCCACCTGACGACGGAGGCAGGTAGACCTCTGGGCCACCTCGCGGGTGATCTTGAGGAAATATTCATCCCAGCTCGGTCGGGTATCTTTATTTGCCGATGCAGAATTGTGAGAAGATTTTTTCAAGGATGTCCTCTGTGGTTATCTTCCCCAAAAGTTCTCCCAGGGTGTCCGCCGCCTCCCTGACGTCCAGGGCGGTGAACTCCGCCGATGCCTCTTTCCTTAAGGATTGCGATGCGCGGTCTAAGGAATCGAGGGACACGTCAAGCAGTGCCCTCTGGCGGGTGTTCAACATTGTTGGAGAGGCGGAACAATCCACACCTCCGCCGAGTATCTTCCTTACCATTTCTTGCTTCAGTTCCTCGATGCCACTTTCCGCCGTCGCACATGTATAGATTATAGGATAATTTTGCCATAGCTGCGGCAAATCTCCTACAGAAAATTTTAGTGGAAGGTCTGTTTTGTTGATAACCAGCAGGCAGTCCGAGTCGTTCGGCCATTCGTGAAAGGACAGCAGGAAGTCGAGGGAGCGTTTATCCATCGGTTTGGAACCATCAAGTACGCAGATAAAGAGCGATGACGTATCAATGGCCTTAACGGTCATGTCCATTGCGAGCGTTTTCAGTGCTGACTCTTCGCCGCCCTGTGTCTCCGTTTGCGCCAGCCCTGCGGTGTCTAACAGCCGGAAGGATATACCGTCTATGGTCAACCCGGCCTCCAGGAGGTCTCTGGTAGTGCCGCTCTTATGGCTTGTAATTGCCCTGGGCCATCCCAGGAGTGCGTTGAAGAGGCTCGACTTGCCCGCATTGGGCGGGCCAAAAAGCACGGTCCGGACACCGCCGCTGTGGACCTTACCGGTATCTGCCATTTGGGCGTACTCCAGCAATGTCTTCCTAACGACCTCAAGTTCATTAAGGATGTCTTGTTCCGACGCAAGGCCGATGTCCTGGTCGGAGAAGTCTATTGAGGCCTCGAGCAGAGAAAGCAGGTTGGCAATGCGTTCGTGCGCCTTTTTTAACCCCCGCGAGGACCTTCCGTCCAGTTGGGCGGCGGCCAGTCGGAGTTCGGCGTCCGTGCGGGAGCGTATTATCCGTAGTACGGCCTCGGCTTGTACTATGTCTATGCGTCCGTTTAGGAACGCCCTCTTCGTGAATTCACCCGGTTCCGCAAGTCTTAGGGTGGTCCCGTTGCTGCGGGCGTCTTGCAGGAGTTTGTCAATCAGCATCTCAATTAGGGGCAGACTCCCGAAGGTGTGTATCTCTACCACGTCTTCCCTGGTGTATGAACACGGGGCCTTCATTACGTATATGGAAGCGGGCGCGGTTACCCGGTCTCCCAGGTCTATAAGACCCCTGAGCGAGCGGTACGTGCCTGTGGTGTTCGTATGTGGAGGAGGACTTTCTTCTGTAAATACCTTCGTTGTGCAGGAGAGGGCATCGAGCCCGCTCATTCTTATGATGGTCCTGGGCGAATTGCCCCAGGGTGTAGAGACGGCCAGAATCGTGTCGTTCTGGGTATTCAAGACGTTTATTTCTTTTTCGCCGCCATCCTCCGTATGAGCAGTTGTTCTCCCACGCTGAGGATGGTGCTGGTTGTCCAGTAGAGTAAAAGCCCGGAGGGCATGTGGTAAAGTACGAATGCGAACATTACGGGCATGATTTTCATAAGTTGCTGCTGTTGTTGGGCCTTCGGGTCCGGGTTCGACGGCATCAGCCTCATCTGTGCAATACTGGCCACGGCCATGATTATGGGTAGCACATTTATGTAATTACCCAGGAAAGGTAATGGAGAAGACAGTGTGAACATCATGTCGGGTCTGGAGAGGTCGTGTATCCAGAAGGCAAACGGTGCCTGCCTCATCTCAAACGACAGCTGAAGGGTGCGGAACAGTGCATAGAAGACGGGGAGCTGGAGTACTATAGGCAGACAGCCGCTCATGGGGTTTACCCCGTGCCGTTTGAATAAGGCCATCTGCTCCTGTCCCATTCGTTGTTTATCGTCCTTGTATTTTTCCTGGAGCTTCTTGAGTTCGGGCTGCAGCTCCTGCATCTTGAACATTGACATCTGGCTCTTTCTTGTGAGCGGGAACAGGCATACCTTGACGAGCACCGTCAGGATTATTATGTCTACGCCATAGTTGGGTATAACATGATAGAATGAGTTGAGTACGTGGAGGAGCCCCTTGCTTATTGGTGTAAATGCGCCGAAGTTCAGGAGCGTGACAAGGCCGTACTCCAGCAGGACTTTCTCTTGTTTCGGGCCTAGGAAGAGCGTGTACTCGTGTTTCTCGGCACCCCCCGGCAAGAGGGTAAAGCTGTTGGTCCCCACACTCACCAAAAGGTTTGGACCCAGTTTGGTATCTTTCTCAAGGACCTGTTTTGACGTTACCGACTGCACAAGGTCACTGGTTGTAGCTTTCAAAACGCAGGCGAAGTACTTGTCTACGCCACCTGCCCAGGTTATGCCGCGGGATTCGTTTACCTCCGGCGATTTTTTCAAGTCGCCCAGAGTCTTCTGTATAAACTTGGTCTTCGTGCCCAATGACATACCCACTACGGAGGCCGTGTCATACTCCGGGGTGCCCTCCGGACATATCTGGCTGGCGGAAACAATGGAATACTTGAGGGATATTTCAGTATTGGCAATGTTTTCCGCCAAGATTTCTACGTCGAGGTGGTACTCTCCATCCTTGTGGAGCGATATGTTTTTTGTAATCCTGAGTCCGTCTTCCAGCGTGGTCTGGAAGCTTACCCGCTCCGGTGTGACCTCTTTCACCTGGTAGAGATGATGCGACAGGTCGTATTTGTCCAGCATCGTGTCTATGGCCAGGGTGCGTGGAGTTGTTTTTGACGGCAAAAACAGGCGCAGGTCATTGTCCGCATAATCCTTGTACTTCTTCAGCGTTGCATTTTTTAACGCCGCACCTTCGTTGGTCCAGATGGTCTTTATCTCCTCGTTTTCAAGCACTATGTTATCTACGAGTTCTGCACCTGCCGGGGGTAGTGTTTTTAGTGCCTTTTCTCCCGTCTCTATGGGGGGCGGTGAAGGTTGCGGTGTTTTGGGAGTTTCCTGTTCCGGGGCCTTGACCGCCGTCTGTTTCGGTGGCTGGGTTGTTTTGGGCGCCTGGTATCTCTCCGCCGGTGGGTACATCCAGGGCAGGAAGAAAGCGAAATACGCCAGTATTATCACTGAGCCGACAACAAGTCCGAGAAGTGCCTGTCTGTCCATTTTCCGATTATCTTGTAACATGGGCGTCCTGCCGCCCATGTTTAGTGTTCGCCTGCCTAGTTCTACTGGGGGCAGACCCCAGCCCTGTTATTACAATAAGAAACCTCTGAAAAAGTCAAAATCTTGGAGTCCATTGACTGTGTCAATGGGCATTTGAGACACACCCCTTCCTCCCCTCTTTTAAGAGGGGACGGGGGTGTGTCTCCCAGCGACACGGTCGCTGGACTCCATAAAATAAAACTTTTTCAGAGGTCTCAGAGATATTAAAGAATCCAAATTATACATCCTGCGGCGTTCAAGAACAAGGGGAGATTGCGTTACTTGGGATGATGATGCGGGAAGGTGGGTAGTTAGCCTGTTATCCAGCCTCTTCCTTGGGCGCCTCCTCTTTCAGTTCTGCCTCTTCCACCAGCATTACTGGGATATCGTCCCTGATGGGGTAGCGCCTGCCGCACTTCGCGCAGACTATCTTTTCTTGTTCCAGTCGTATCTCTGTCTTACAGACGGGGCAGGCAAGGATGTCTAAGAGTTCCTTGTCAATCATCCTTCTCTTTCCATGAACAGGTCAGGTTCCGGTACGGTATACAACTGTCCCCGGCTTATCTGTATGTCGGATGCGTCATGGGCCTGCCGGGCGCGTATCTTCATCAGGCGCATCAGTTCCAAGAGGGCCAGAAACGCCCCTATGAGTTCGAGCCGGCTTCGTATCTCAGGGAATAGGTCCAGGAAATGGAATGATTCCATTACACTGAGCCTCTCCAGGATTATCTCCATGAACTCCTCTATGGGTATCTCCTCAATGGTGATGGTGGTGGGGACGTCTTGCAGGGTTTCCCTCATAAGTCTCGTAAAGAAGCCCAAAAGTTCCCACGCGCTCATGTCCTCAAGCGACAGGTGTTCGTCAACTTCGCCGGGGGGCGGACCGATTTTTGTCTCGACCCTCCTAGTCGTTCTCATCGCCATGGCTTCTCGCATACCGCCAAGGGCGGATGCCGCCTCTTTGAATCTCTTGTATTCCAGCAGCTGCCTTACCAGTTCCCACCTCGGGTCTTCTTCTTTTTCCTCCGGGGGATTTGGCAGAAGCATTTGTGACTTTATGTACATAAGGGTAGAGGCCGTGACCATAAAGTCGCCTACCAGTGCAGGTTCAAGCACCTCCAACAGTCCCATGTATGCCATGTACTGGTCTGTAATTCTGGCAATGGGGATGTCGTAGATGTCCACCTCCTCCTTCTTTATTAGATACAGGAGCAGGTCCATCGGGCCGTTGTAGACATCTAGCTCTACTTTGTATTCAGTCGTTTCTGCGTTCATAATATGCTGGTGAAAAGTCTTGCAAAAAAGTACACCGGTGGGCCGATAACGCTGCTGAAGACCGATACTTGAAATATTGGGCTCATGGCCACAAGACCAAGTAGTATAAAGGGGCTGTAGCCGCTTATGCGTTCGTACTCCGGTATAAGGGTACTGGGCAGGAGGCCTTTTAGTATGTGTGAACCGTCCAACGGATAAAGCGGAAGCAGATTAAAGAAACACAGCGACAGATTTATTATTAGACCGAGCCGCAAAAAATCGTACAGGTAGCTGCGGGCGGGAATCAGTGAATTCTCCATAGAGGCCTGCAGTGCAACGCCCAGTACCAGCGCAGTCAATAAGTTGGATATAGGGCCGCATGCGGAGACTATCATGTCGTCCCTCAGCGGGTGTTTGAAGTAACGCGAGTTTACGGGCACTGGCCTGCCCCATCCGAAATTTGCAACAAAGAGGCAGATGGTGCCGATGGGGTCAAGGTGGGCGACGGGGTTTAGGGTCAGACGGCCTTCATGCCTGGCAGTAGGGTCACCTAACCTGTCTGCCGCTAGGGCGTGAGAGAATTCATGCACCGTAATGGCCGTCAGGATTACGGGTATAAGGACGAGCATAAAATAAGGGTCAGCGGGCATAT
>MHZB01000046.1 GCA_001828605.1 Planctomycetes bacterium RIFCSPLOWO2_12_FULL_50_35
CTTCAAAGCTGAAGGTGAAGAAAAAAATATCCACTTCCAGCTGGGAAGTCTTCCCAACCCTTACGCAAGTGCACAGCTTTCCGTACTGCGCGATGCGCTGATCTTCAGGAAAGAGGTAGACGTATTGGTGGAAGATACCAAGAAGAAGTCTCTTATACTAGGGGTATCGCTGTCTCAGAAGACACATGATTGAGGATAAGATGCTGTGCCTTTTGATCTGTAATTTAAGAGAGAAGGTTGATATCTTGTTAAAAAATGGAGACTTCCATGAAACTACCCCTTATGGAGCGTCCAGTCTACCTCAGACGAGTCGCCGGCGGATTTCTCATTACCACAGTCAAAGGTTTTAAAGTTGCATTAAGTTGTGCGTTTTTAATATCGCTGTTGGTTCTCCCGACTACCCCGCTCTGCGCCGATGCCTATACGAATTCGAGTTGGAGAGATTTTAGCTTGACGGCCCAGGAAGGTTTTTACAGCGATACTTTCGCGGTGGAAGACATCAAATTCTTTCGCGTCTTTCGCAACGGCGATGTGCAGGCCGAAATGAGGATAAGAAACATCGGTGGGTATGAAGCGCGGGCCGCAATAAGTATCGCTTTATTTGATTCAAAGAAATTTCTCCTTACGACTACCTCTTTTTCACCTCCCCTCCTTCAACCTAAAGACGTAGACCAGACGTCGACAGAGTTTCTGGGCAGCGCCGAGGTGCTGCCCGCGATTAAGTATTATCAATTGAGCATCATAGAGAGAAGCGAGAGGTAACTGGCAACAGCTTCCCTTTTTGGCAGATGGCCAGATGCCGGAACTATTTTACCGGATAAATTAACATGCTGATAATTCCCGCCATTGACCTTAGGGGAGGCAGATGCGTCAGGCTGACCCGCGGACGATTTGAAGAAGAAACCGTCTACTTTGCCGACCCCGTTGAAGCCGCCCTGAAGTGGCGGCAAGGGGGTGCGGAGTATCTCCATGTGGTAGACTTGGACGGCGCCCTTGAAGGTGAGCCAAAAAATCTTGAAGAACTTCGGCGCATCGTTGAGACAGTTGACGTACCCATCCAGTTCGGCGGCGGCATAAGGACACTTGAAACGGCTCAACACATCCTTGCTATGGGCGTTGACAGGGTTATACTGGGCACCAAGGCCATTGACTCCCCGCAACTGATAAAGGAACTCTGCATAAAAAACCCTGGCCGTATCGCCGTGGGCCTCGACCAAAAAGGGGGGAAGGTGGCAGTGAAGGGATGGGTAGAATCCTCCAAGCTCTCATTTATAGAGGCGGCTAAGCAGGTAGAACTATTCGGCCCCCGCGCATTTATCTTTACAGACATATCCAGAGACGGGATGCTTCAGGGCCCAAATATAGACCTGCTGAAGGAGCTCCTTAAGGCCGTGGAGGTGTCTGTTATCGTCTCTGGAGGTATTACCACACTTGACGATATTAAGGCCCTTTTAGAACTGCCCGTAGAGGGCGCCATAATAGGCAAAGCCCTATATACCGGCGCTATAAGCCTTCCAGAGGCTATAAAAACGTCCAAAACCAAACCGCAGCCGTAATTACCGGGATATTCTGGTAGCCACAGGCTATATAAATCGAGTATTAGGGGTGACCCGGCGCGGGTCACCCCTACTTTAGTGCGAAGCGCAGGGCTCAGCCCTGCGGCACCCTCAAACGTCTCTGGTAGACAACGACCTTCAGGTCGTTGATTTAGTGAAATTGTGTCCGAGGCAGATGCCACTGGCGCATCTCTGTAGCGTCGGGTCTCCGTACCCGACGGCGGTGCGACCGCTGCGAGCGGCGTCCGATACGGAGGCTTCGGCGGTGAGCTCAGCCGAACCGATCGGACGCTATCTTAAGTGCGAATCCCCTAAATCCTATCCTTGATATTTTGCCCTGGGTCTGTTAGATTTTAAATCCTGCGCTTGATGTCTTATTTTTAGGAGGTAAAGATGGCTCCCTATCAAACGCAAGATATAAGGAATGTTGTCTTTACAGGTCACGGGGCCTCGGGCAAGACGTTGCTTGTCGAGGCCATGCTCTTTCGCTCGGGCGTTACCACCAGGATGGGCAGTGTTGACGAAGGCACTTCCATCGCCGACTACGAGCCGGAGGAGAAGGAAAGAAAATTCACCATAGACGCATCAATCCTCCCGTGTAAGTGGAATAACAAGGTCATAAACATCATTGATACGCCCGGCTACCCCGACTTTATCTCGCAGACGATCGGTGGTTTGAGCGCCGTAGAAACGGCGGTGCTGGTCATCTCCGCCACCGGGGGGGTACAGGTGAATACAAGGAGGTTCTGGTCACTTGTGGCTGGTAGGGGTCTGGCCCGCATCATCGTTATATCGAGGCTTGACGGTGAAAATATCAGGTTCGCGGAGCTGCTTGATTCTGTTAAGGAGAATTTCGGTCAAGACTGCGTACCGCTCAATCTGCCCATAGGCTGCAGCCATGACTTCAAGGGAGTGGTTAACGTACTGGAACTGCCTGAGGACGTGCCCGCGGGAGTGTTGGGCGACCCACAGACGGCCCATGAGGCGCTGGTGGAGAAGGTCATAGAGGCAGACGACGGTGTAATGCAGAAGTACCTGGAGGGAAAGGACGTAAGCGCCGACGAGTTAAAGAAATGCACGGCAAAGGCCGTGGCGGAAGGACACCTGGTACCCATCCTCTGCACCTCCTCCAGGAAGGTGATAGGGGTGGATGAGCTGTTAAGTACCCTGGCAGACTTTGCGCCCAATCCGCAGTCCGGCGTTACAAGGCGGGCGGTGGATATAGAGAAGAACGAAGAGATTACCGTAGAGGCGGACGAAAAGGCGCCGTTCAGCGCACAGGTATTTAGGTGTGTTACAGACCCGTTCGTGGGGAAGTTGTCGTTCTTCAGGGTATTCTCGGGTACGCTGGATGGAGACCTGAGCTTTTATAACTCACACGCCAAGAAAAACGAGAAGGCGGGACATGTGTTTAAGGTCCTGGGTAAAGAACAAAAGCTGATGGATAAAGCCATAGCCGGCGACATAGTCGCCGTGACCAAGGTTGAGAATATAAACATCTCAGACACACTGTGCAGTCCCAAGAGACATCTTTCGTTCACCCCGATAGTCTTCCCTACCCCCATGGTATCGCTTGCCATCGAACCAAAAAGCAAGGGCGCCGAGCAGAAGCTCTCAGGCGCATTAACGAAACTTACGGAAGAAGACCCGACCTTTAAGATACACAGGGACGCACAGACCGGTGAAGTGGTTGTAACCGGCACAAGCACCCTGCATCTGGACATAATGATCAGCCGCCTCAAGAGGCGGTTTGAGGTGGAGGTGGGCACTCACGAGCCTAAGATACCGTATAAAGAGACAATTACCGGACATGCAGACGCCAATTACAAACACAAGAAGCAGACCGGAGGCCGAGGGCAGTACGGTGAGGTGTACGTAAAGCTCGACCCCCTGCCCCGCGGAGGGGGCTTCGAGTTCGTTGACAAGGTTGTAGGCGGCAGAATACCCGGACAATACATACCAGCGGTGGAAAAGGGTCTGAAAGAGGCCCTGTCCAGGGGCATACTGGCGGGCTATCCAATAGTTGACGTCAGGGTGACGCTGTACGACGGGTCCTTCCATACCGTAGACTCATCGGAGGCGGCCTTTAAGGTGGCGGCCTCCAAGGCCTTCCGGAGGGGTTTCGAGCAGGCAAAACCGGTCCTCCTCGAACCCATCGTAAACGTGGAGGTTACCATCCCGTCAGAGTACATGGGCGAGATATCCGGCAACCTCACCAGCCGCAGAGGCCGCATAATCGGTATGGACTCCTTGGGGCAGATGCAGGTAATCAAGGCATCCATACCCATGGCGGAGGTAGCAAAATATGAGACAGAGCTTAAGTCTATGACGGGTGGACGGGGCTCATATACCATGGAGCTTTCCCATTACGACGTAGTTCCAATCCACATAGCCCAACCCATCATCGCCAAGGGCAAAAAGGTGGAGGAAGAGGAATAAAGACATAATGTAGGGGCGACCCGCCGGGTCGCCCCTACAGTTTTTCGTAGCGTCCGATCTCTGTATCGGACGAGCGTATTATAGGTGTCTCTCGACGCACCATTTAAACTAATTCCCTCGCAGGGACAGGCTTTTAAACCTGTCCGCATCGGACTTGTAGGGGCGTATTGTGCGCCAGAGGCGCATCTGCCTTTGGCATGACAATACGCCCCTACCACATCTGCTATAGTGGTAGATAACCAAGTAAACTTCGTTGAAAGAGGTCCAACGGTGCGATAGTCTTCTCTATGCTAGAGTGGCTCTCAAGCGGGCGGGGAAGTTCCGGTCGCAAGAAGGTATCGCCTCCCTATCCAAAGCCCTTACTGCAACCTACCGTCTTGACGTCTTTCTGGTCCACCACTCAGTTGCCAGGGCGCCTATGACTATCGTGAAAAATACCCAATTGTCCCACAGGGTGTGCGTCTTGCGCCCCAAGAGTCTCAGCACCTCCGGATTCTCAATGTGCAACGACTCATGGATATTGGACACGGGGAGCCTGAAATATCTCCCGCCCGATGCCCCGGCTAACTTTTCCAAAACGGCCTCGTCTGCCTGTGGCTCACGGAACTCTTCCATCTTGGAAATAACGCCGAAAAGGACGGATGCCCCGCCTAATTCGTCGCTGCCTGACGAGGCCCTTGCTTGTGCCTTATAGAACCCCGCAGGAAGGTTTTCGTAAGAAAGGTGACCCTGGCCCCGAGAGTCTGCGTTTAAGGTTTTTTCCAGGACCTTTTCCCCTGTCTCGGCGTTTATTATCTCAACTGCCAGCTGCGCCTCCGGCAAAGGCTTGTAGTCCCTCCCCAAAACCTCTATCTTCAGATGCACCTCTTCCCCAGGCAGATACTCCTCTTTTTGCGGAACGACGCGAACCAGGTCAAGCTCCGGGTCCTTAATAAGCCACCTGACGGCATTATCCCAGAATTTCATGTAATGCCTGTTACTGCCGCCCTCGGCAATCGAACGGAAATTCCACCTCCAGGAGCCGTCGGTTAACAGGGCCATAGTCCTGCCCTTGCCCACATCCCTGACGGCCAGGACGGGCCTCTTATGTTGTGGATGAATGCCGAGCGCTACGGCCCCTTGCTTAACGTCGCTGACGACGTTGAACCCGTCGAGTTGGGGCAGTTCTTCCCACACCCTTTGATTCCTTGCCTCATCGTACTCAAGCGTTGTCACCGGATGAGTCATTCCCTGGGCGGTGAGGACGGGTTTAAAATACTCGGCGTCTATGTGGTCACTGACTTCGTCCATCTCTATGGGCAGAATGTCCTCGATGGGCGTTTGATCATAACCCCCGTGTGAAAAGGCCAGGTCGCCACCCACCATCAGGAAAGCTCCTCCCGTCTCTTTGACGAATTTCTGCACGTTTTCCATATAATATGAAAAACGCAGATAAGAAGCGTCGTAAGGCTGGTAATCGAAGTTCTGAAAGACGACCAGGTCAAAGCTGTCTAAGACCTGGGTAAAGAGTTCTTCTGCGGGGAAGGGGATAAGGCTCAACTCACGGCTTGGGGCCTCAACCAGGTCGGTCGGGCTTCGCAGGATAAAGAAGGATATGAGGTCTATGCTTGGGTCCTTCTTGAGGATGCGTCTGAGAAACAGCTCGTCCCAGGACGGCCTGCCGCACAAGTGAAGCACCCTTATTTTGTCACGTATGACGTGCAGCAGTACGCTGGCGGTATTGTTTTCCGCAACAAGTTCATCGGCCAGGGGCGGTACGGTGACGGTGTAGAGTACGTTACCGGTGAAATACGGCATGGCCTTCATTGAGACGACGTAATATTCTCTGCCGGGCTCCACCTTCAGAGGCTTTGAGAGTATTATCTTGCCCCCTTCCTTCAGGGTTACCGGCAGGGTTACGTTGTCATATCCTTTCACGCGTATGGTAACCTGTATGTTCCAGGGATTTCTGATGAAGGCAAAGCCGTCTGCGGTTACCTCTTTGATGGCAATGTCCTTATATTCTTCCGGAGGCGGACCGAAGGTAAACACTGGTGCCGGCAGTTCCTTTGCAAGTTTTCCGATCTCCTCGAGCTTCTCCTCGGCAGGAACATTACCGGTATCCCGTCCGTCAGAAAACAGCAGTACGCCGCTTATATGACTGTCCCGGTAGCGCTTTATAAGCCCCCTGAGGAGCGAGGCAATATCGGTAGATTGACCCTCCAGATTGGGACCTGTCTCTACCTCAGCCCCCCTGACCTCCTTTAGCTTCTCCGGACCTGAAAAGCTCAGATAATCTACGTCGAAATCCCTCTCCAGGAGTTCTAAAAAGGTCTTGTTTTCCCGTAGAAATTCCCTAACGCCTTCAAACCTCTCACTCCCCCCGGCCTTTACGGCCATGCTCTTCGAGCTGTCAAAAACGAGCGCCACTTTGTTATTTATTCTAGCCGTCTGCTGTTCCTGCAGCTGGGGTTCAAGTATCATGATTACCAGCGCCGCCGTTGCCGTGCATCTGAGGAAGATGATAAAGGATTTTCTGGGGAAGGAGGATATCCCGCGCAGGCTCATCCACGACAAGACAACTACTGCCATGGCAAGTATCAATATTACAGCCCTTAGCCACGGCTCCGTAACGCCGGCAAAGGTCAATGACCACGCATCCGTGGAAGCGGGACCGACAAGAAAGGTTTTCAGAAATTCAAACACCCTACATCTGCCTCCTCAGGATGAACGGCAGGTGAACCTGGTCTTGTTTGTAGTCTCCGGTGAGTGCATATAATATGATGTTGATCCCCAGCCGGAATGACATGACTCGCTGGGATTCTCCTCCGGGGAAGACCTCATATTCCCAATTTCCAAGACCGTCCCTTGCCCAGGCACCGCCGAGGTCGTTCTGTGAATATATTACCGCCGTACGTCCCTCGACGTTTAGCCCCTCAAGGGAGGGGTTTACTATCCTTCTTCCGCCCTGTCTGTTTACCAGATAGAAGGCCCTGTATACGGTATGTTCATCGGATATTTTGGTAAGCTCTCTGCCGGGAAACAGGGCGGCGAGCTCTTGTCTCAGGCTCTTGTCAAACCCGTAACCAGGCTTGCCGGCATTGTCGTCTATCAGCAGCGTCCCGCCGAACTCCAGGTACCTCTTCAGGTTCTCTCTCTCAGCGGCGTTAAACGGCTCAAACTCCTGGTCACCAGCCATGTATATAAAGGGATAGTTAAAAATTGCCGGGTCGTGGGGCTTGACGCTCACGGTGCTCAGACTTGCCTCTACGCTGGTCCTCTTGACCAGTTCCCATACTAACACCCTGCCCGCCCTCGGCCTTGGGTTCCAGTTGCCCCCGCTATACTCAAGCTGGGCAAAAACGAATTTGGACTTTTCGCCCATCGCAAAAGCACCGGTGGGAAATGCCCCAACAAACACTAGAAAAGCAAACAGGGCGCACAGGCTGCCTCTAAACATCAGACTAGGAAGTTTCCTGTACATTATTTCTTTGTCTCTTGCTCCGGCTCTTTCTTCACCGCTATCTGCTCAAAGGCCTTTCTCATGGCCTTTGCCACGTCTTTCGACCTTATAAACACCGATGCCTCGTGATTCATCCTCTGGCCGCCAATGGTCCAGTTGTGGCTGCCGAGAATGGTATACTCGTCATCAATTACCATAAAACTGCTGTGGGTGGTGATGTTGTCTGCATCATAGGAAACGTTTATTCCGGCATTCTTAAGGAAATCGTAGGCATACTTATTGTTCCGTTCGGGGTCTCCCTCCAGTATCACGCGTACGTCAGCTCCCCTGTTCTTGGCGCTGATCAGTTCCCTGAGCATCAGACTCTCTCCGCCGAACGGATGGTTCACGCTGAGCTGCGCCTCGTACATAGCGAAGAGGATACTCTTGTTTGCACTCTGCATAGCCTTGCAGGTGACGGTGAAATAATCTCCATTAATGAGCGGCACGACGTCGTCTGCCGGTGCTGACAGTGCAGAAGGGATAAAGAACAGACCCAAAAAAAGTATCGTTATAGTTACTTGTAAAAACTTATGTAAAATCATAAGTCTCCTCTCCACAACGCGTTGAGAGTTCTGAAAAATCTCCTAACACAGTATTGTCATTCTGAGCGAACCCCGTACCATTTCGGTACGGGGCGAAGCAAAGAATCTGGTAGACAACGAAATTTATTTCGTTGAATCAACGGCCATATCGAAGACCCGCCATGCTGTTTGGCGGGAAGGTCGTTGTCTACCAACTACAAGGGTCAACATGGCTATTCCATCAATGGTACTGCCAAAATCTAATGTAACAGAACATGATAAAACCTGCAAGCTAGTCCTTGTACCGGTTGGCTATCGGCATCCTGCGGTCTCTGCCGAAGGCCTTCGGCGTTATCTTTATGCCGGGGGCGGCCTGGCGGCGCTTGTACTCGTTCTTGTCAACCAGGGTTATCACCCTCTTCACAACCTCTTTGTCATAACCCTTTACGACAATCTCCTCAAAGCTTTTATTCTCCTCGACATACGCCTTCAGTATCGGGTCTAAGACCTCAAACGGCGGCAGGTCGTCGGAATCCTTCTGTCCGGCCTTTAACTCCGGCGACGGCTCTTTCTCTATGATCTTCCTGGGAATTACCTCCCCCCTTAAATTTCGGAATCTTGCAAGCTCATAAACCAGGGTCTTGGTGACGTCCTTGAGCACCCCAAACCCGCCCACCATATCGCCATATATTGTGCAGTACCCGCAGGATACCTCGCTCTTGTTCCCCGTGTTAAGCACCAGATGTCCGAACTTATTCGACAGGGCCATCAGGATGTTCCCGCGTATCCGCGCCTGGATGTTCTCCTCCGTCCGGTCCTCAGGATAGCCCTTAAAGTACGCCTTGAGATTCTGCAGATAGTTCTTGAATTCCTCATGAATTGGTATTGTCTCCAACCTGATGCCCAGATTGCCTGCCAGCTTCTGGACATCCTCCTTGCTTTCCCTGGAGGTGTAGACCGACGGCATGAATACGCCGCATACGGCATCCCTGCCCAGGGCGTCAACTGCAATAGTAGCCGTCAGAGAGGAGTCAATCCCGCCGCTCAGGCCGATAATAACCCTCTCAAAACCGTTCTTAGAGATGTAATCCTTCAATCCTAGGATTAAGGCCCGGTACACCTCATCCAGGGGTTTCAGGCAGTACGGCTCCCTCTTAGAGAGGGGCGGTTTTTCCTCATATCGTATCTCCTTAGGTATAACGACCGCATCCCGAAAGAACTTTGCCTTTGCGCGTATTTGAGCGGGTATATCCAGGTCTTCAACCAGGAGGTCTTCTTCAAACGCCTTTGCCAGGGCAACCCGCCTGCCCCGGTTGTCCAGAATCATGCTCTGACCGTCAAAGACCAGCTCGTCCTGCCCCCCTACCAGATTTGTGTAGGACACAAAGACCTTATTGCCCACCGCCTGCCTGCGCACAATTCTCTGGCGCAATTTTATCTTGCCTGCGTGATAAGGAGATGAGTTGATGTTTACAATAAGCCTTGCACCCTTCTTAGCCTGGGGCCTGGTCGGGCCCTCGTCGTGCCAGATGTCCTCGCAGATGTTGACGGCGAAGACGATGCCGTCCATCACAAATACAGGCGTCTCCCTGCCCGGCGCAAAATACCTCTTTTCGTCAAAGACGCCGTAATTGGGCAGGAGTATCTTGTGGTAGACCTTCCGAATTTTTTTATCATAGACCACGGCGGCGGCGTTATAGACCTCCCTGCCCGCCTTATCAGCGAAGCCTATGACTGCAACAATGTCCCCTATCTTTTTTACCAGGGTGGATAGGGCGTCCAGATTGTCTCGGATGAATGCGTGCTTCAGCAGTAAATCTTCAGGCGGGTATCCGCAGACCGCTAGCTCCGGGAAGGATACTATATCTGCGCCGGCGGCCCTGGCCTTCTCCACGTAGTCAAGAATCTTTTGTGCATTTCCGTCTAAATCGCCCACCGTCGTATTTATCTGCGCTATGGCAACCCGCACCTTCTTATGTCCCATGGTCGTATTTTACTTTGTGAGACGAGTAAAGGGTACAGAGAAATTTCTCCTCTCGGACAGGTTAAAAACCTGTCCCTACATCTCAGAAACCAATTCCAATTTCCACAAACACACCATATTTACACAAAACCCCTTGCATCTCATCTTAATATGAGCTATCCTCTTTTCCAATGTCATCAAAAAACGAAGTGGTCGGAGATGTAGCGTTGGAGCTTGCTCCAACGTGCGGCGTGTGGCAGTCCGCCTAAGGCGGACCACACTGCACCTTTTGCTAAGAATAGCTGTATAATGCAGGAGAATTTCTTCGGACCGTCTATGCACGGGAAAAAATCTTAGAGAATACCAGCAGGAAAAACATTGGGGGGCAGCGAAGAATCTAGCAAGCAATCACAGCAGAAAAATGTCTCAATAAAAAAAGAACGCTCCGTAGGCGGTTTTCAAAAACTATAGTGAACGACTTAAATAAGTTGATATATTTTCGGTAGCCGCAGGCTTTAGCCTGCGTATAATGACGCAACCTAAAGGTTGCAGCTACCATGTTTGTCTATTACATATTTCGTTCACTATAATTTCCAGAAGCCTCCGTCAATGGCCAAAGACAAATACGATAAGCCGGCTGCTCATATCACCGAAGACGGGAGAATCCATCCGCTCTCTGAGCATCTTGAGGCAACATCTAAATTAGCATCCGGCTTTGCCGCCGCCTTTGGCTGCTCAGGATGGGCCGCCCTCGCCGCCCTATGGCATGATTTGGGCAAACATTCACGATGTGAGGATCAGACAGCAGGTGATTTATGAATTATTATGCGCATTCAGAAAATCATCGTAACGAGAAACATGGTTTGTCAAAACACCTACACCAAACCGCAAAGCTTGCAGAATCCTTTGCATGCCACGAAACCTACAAACCGATTTTCAAAGTAACGGGTTTATTACACGACCTCGGTAAGTATCAGCCCGAATTTCAGAGTTACCTTGATAACGGAGGAAGGCGTGGGAGCGTTCCTCATGCGGCGTGGGGCGCCGGGTATGCTCGACTTTGTAGAATCACAGAGGCGTCAATTGCGATTGACGGACATCACAAGGGGTTGCCGGATAACTCGGCATGAAAGAGCGATACGGAAGCTTTCAAACGAGGTGAAGTTTCTGACTTTGAAAATATCGTCAAGAAATTCATTGGTGATACAGAGGTTAATAAGGCAGATATTAAAAAGCCAGATTCTTTGGTGTTTACTGAGTCACAACGTGAAATTTTTATAAGATATCTATTTAGCGCATTAACTGATAGTGATTGGCTCTCGACTGAGGAACATTTTGAAAAAAACAAATCTAATATGCGTATCGGGGCTGCTTTACCGATAGACCTAATGATAAGCAATCTGGAAGAAGAATTTTCTAGAAAATCTAAAGATGGTGAAATCAACCACTTGCGAAATGCTGCGCGGAATCAAGCGCTTCAGAAAGCAGATATGACTTGCGGGTTCTATTCGTTGTCCCTTCCGACCGGGATGGGCAAGACACTGACATCTATGGCGTCCGTCTTTACGGACGCCGCAGACGCGGGGGAGGAAACATGAAAAAACTCCTGAACACGCTCTATGTCACAACCCAAGGGGCGTATCTATCCCGCGAAGGCGAGACGGTGCTGGTTCGTGTTGAAGGTGAGACAAAGCTCCGCCTGCCGGTTCATACCCTTGACGGGATAGTCTGCTTCGGACAGGTCTCTTGCAGTCCCCCGCTTATGGAGTTATGCGGGGAGGCGGGCGTTACGATATCTTTTCTCAGCGAGCAGGGGAAGTTCCTCGCGCGGGTGCATGGCCCTGTTTCTGGAAACGTGCTTCTAGGGCGCGAACAATACCGCCGGGCGGATGATGAGGCGGACTTTGCGAAGATTGAGCGTTCCGTGCTGATAGCGAAGGTTGCCAACTGCCGGACCATACTGCTCCGTGCCGCCAGGGAGAGGACAGACAACAAGGGTACAGAGCCGCTTACATCGGCTGCCGCCCATCTTATGCGGATATTGAAAAGTATCGAACGTGAGTACTCGCTCGATGTCCTCCGCGGTATGGAAGGCGAGGCGGCGCGCACATACTTCGGCGTCTTTGACAATCTCATACTAGCGCAGAAAGAGGAGTTTTATTTTGTGGAACGAGGCCGGCGGCCGCCGCTCAATAACATTAACGCCTTGCTGTCTTTCATCTACACGCTGCTTGCGCACGATGTGGCTTCGGCCCTTGAGGGCGCGGGCCTTGACCCTGCCGTAGGATACCTCCACAGGGACAGGCCCGGGAGGCCGGGGCTTGCGCTGGATATTATGGAAGAGTTTCGTCCGTTCCTCGCCGAGAGAATAGCCCTCTCACTTGTGAACAGACAGCAGATAAAAGGCAAGGGGTTTGACAAGACAGAGATCGGTGCGGTAACGATGGACGACAAAACACGGAAGGAAGTGCTCGTGTCGTATCAGGAACGAAAGAGGGAAGATATACAGCACCCCTTCCTCGGTAAAAAGGTGGCTGTCGGGCTTCTGCCTCATTGTCAGGCGATGCTCCTTGCACGTTATCTTCGCGGCGACATAGATGAGTATCCTCCGTTTATCTGGAAGTGAGGCGCATATGATGGTATTGGTAACATACGATGTAAATACAGAGACAGAAGAAGGCAGAAGGCGGCTCAGGCGTGTAGCCAAGTTCTGTGAAAACAGCGGCCAGCGGGTGCAGAACTCTGTTTTCGAATGCCTTGTGGATCCTGCAAGATGGGTTAGTTTGCGTCATACGTTGATAGAGGAAATTAATGCGAAGGCGGATAGTTTAAGATTTTATTTTCTGGGAAGCAATTGGAAGCGGAGAGTAGAACACGTGGGTGCAAAACCTTCATATGACCCAGAAGGGCCGCTCATCGTATGAAAAGACATTCGCGTACCCCTAGCGCACATTAATTTGCGGGGGTATCGCAAATTTATTTAAGTCTTTAATAATGAAGTAAATATCTGAATTGGAAATAGGAGTAAAGGTAAAGGTGAGAGCAGAAAAAAGGCGGTTCGCGGATATGTACTTTGAACCTGTTGTCATTTAAGGCTTTTCGGCTGTTGTGTCGCCCCCGCGTGGGGGCGTGGATTGAAACCCTTTCTTGCAGGGGCTTATGTGGGCGCTACTAATTATGCTTACAATGCATCTCTTCCCACAAAATGTGGATTAACAATAGAAAATGCTGTTAAAGAAACATACACTATGGCTTATTACGAGGATTCTTTAACTACATGGGTGCAGATGAAAAAAGAAAAGCCTTCTGTGAATATTGTAGTAGAACCAATTTTAAACATCAATGATTGTCAATACCAAAAATTAAGTATATTGCTAGTTGGTGAATTTAAAGAATATAAAAACAATCAGATGATTTGCAAAAATAGCGATGGCGAACCTGAAATGAAAGAGGATAATCTGCCAGAAGAAAGAATGGCGCAGGTAAAAAACTCTAATCAAAGGGAGACAGAAATTGGTCAAGAGAAAAAACAAGGAGGTAATACAGTGAGGAAACTGGTTATCATTGGCTCTATTTTATTATTCCCCTCTCTTGTCTTCGCTCAATCCGCAAAAGATGCAATTAGAGCTTTAAAAAAGTTGGAGGCTCGTTGTCAAGTAGGCATCGCATATGTAGATTATTCGCCAGCATTGGGAGATGCTAAGTTTGAAGTTAATATGTTTTTGGAAACACAAGAGGCAAAACAAAAACCCGATTTTAATCTTTCTGGTAAGTCTCTTACCACTTACAATCTACTGGCTTCATCTATACAAAAAACTATGGAGCACTATGAATATGCACAGGAAGCATGGCAAATGAAATTCGGTGGATACGAATACCGGGATTCTATTCGGCATGATGACGGAAAAGCCAAGCTAATCTTATTGTTATATCCGGAGGCTGATAAGCCTTTTTATGAAGGCGGTGTGATAGTAGAAATTAATTCTCACGTTTGGGGGAAGGTAAAGGCAGTTGATATATCTATGATGATTGGTTTTATTTGGAACGAAGCATCAAAGGAATTAGATAAGGCAATGGGTCTTTTAAGGACATCTGTTAATCCGGTTGCACCGCAAGAAGAAAAAGCGGCGCCATAAGGTCGCCCCCCGCGTGGGGGCGTGGATTGAAACACCGCAAAGAGGGGGGACGCCACGGGTTGGGATGAGTATACCTAAGCGGCGATTCCCGTCAAGCCACAGCCTAATCCTCAAACACCTACCAAGGCTCAGTTCTAATGTAGATACTGTCCCCAGTCTTGGGGTCTGTTCCTACCCATTCCCCAGCAAATGGGCGTGGGTAAAATATTACAGTTGGTTCATTCTGTGTATAAACTTTAATGACATCCCCCTGTTGCTCTGTTTTGATTGTAGTATTACTCCTCCCTAATACAGTTCCTTTTGTAGTATTACACCCAGCCAAAAGGCTTGCGACAACCAGAACCACAGAGATTATGCAATATGCCACCTGACTCTCCTCCTTCTCCCAACTACCATGCTTTTGCCAAGTATACCTAAGCGGCGATTCCCGTCAAGCCACAGCACAGCTCAACGGCGTGAGGAGGAACAAAAAATGCCAAGGGGTTAGCTTGGACGGTAGACATCTCCTCTATGTCCCACCTTCACCACCAGGACTATGAGGTCTTTATCCCTGATTTCGTAGATGATGCGGTAATCCCCCACCCTGATACGATAGAGGCTTTCTGTACCAGATAGTTTTTTGACACCCGGTGGACGCGGGTTTGCCTCTAACCCTCCAAGGCGTCTGATAATTCTCCGCTGGATACTGGACTCTAGCTTTTTTATGTGACGTTCAGCGGCAGGAGCTATTTTGACGGTGTAGGTCACAAGAGAGCCTTAAAGCCCAAGCTCTTTTTTAAGTCTAGAGAGGGAAATCGTTCCCTTTCTCTTGGCCTCTGTTAGGGCCTTGCGTGCGTCTTCTAAATCTATGCGGTCTTCA
>MHZB01000047.1 GCA_001828605.1 Planctomycetes bacterium RIFCSPLOWO2_12_FULL_50_35
GGCGCATCTTACACGCTGAACAACCGCTCGCATGAGGGTATATTTCCGTTATTCTAAAACTAATGCCAAAATTATAGAGTTCACTTCTTCGCCCGGTCAAGGAAATTCTCATACTTCAATGTACATCATTTAATGTGAGGGCTACCGTTTGACAAACCTTGTAACAACTGGTAAACTTGCCTTGGCGTAAGTTACTATCCCTGCCGATACTTATAACCGTGGGATTAATCATATGCCTTTTAGGCACTTATCTAACATTCTCCTTTTAATACTGATCCTCCCTGTAATCATTGGCGCAGGCGGCGTCTGCAATGCACAGGGGTCAGGTATCCCTATCCTGGGTGCGGAAGAACTAAGGGCCGGAATGAAAGGATACGGCAAGACGGTCTTTTCCGGGGAGAGGATAGACACGTTTGACGTAGAGGTCCTTGGCGTTCTAAAGAACTGGCAGGCCAAAAGCGACATGATTCTGGTCAAAATGTCTGGAGCGCCTCTTGACAATACAGGCATAATCTCCGGGATGAGCGGCAGCCCGGTATACATAGACGACAAGATTATCGGAGCGGTGTCATACGGCTGGAGCTTTGCAAAGGAGGCGATTGCAGGTGTAACACCCATAAAAGATATGCTCAACGTAATGAACCTTAATATAAACGAAGCGGAAAAAGGGCTTGAACCCGCGCAAGTACCCTGGCAATCGCCTCTATTCTTACAGGAACCAGCCTTAAAAGAGACAATGGCAGGCAGGGGAAACACGGAGTCCCACACCCTTAACCTCATACCTATCGGGACACCCCTTGTCATATCGGGGTTCGACCAGAGAATTGTAAGGGATATGTCTTTGGCCTTAGAACGATACGGGCTCTTCCCCGTTCAGGGTGGCAACATGTCCGAGCTTGACGACGTTGTTACTGAACTTGTGCCGGGCTCTGCGGTGGCCGCCATACTGGCCTCCGGCGACATAAACGCCTCTGCCGTCGGCACAGTTACTTATCGCGACGGCAAAAACATCTTGGCCTTCGGACACCCTTTCATCCAGTCAGGCAAAACAGATATGCCTATGGCCGGTGCCTATGTATACGCCGTGTTGCCCAGTCAATCCACTTCACTTAAGATAGCCGCCCCCACAAAGATTGTAGGCCGAATCTCACAGGACAGGAAGACAGCATTGGCCGGCAACATCGGCGAGTTCGCAAGGATGATACCATGCCTTATAAGCGTTAAGGGCGCACAAGACGTAGAGTATAATTTCGATGTTGTAGACGACAGATACCTAACGCAAACCCTTGTGCAGTGGGCTACGGAAAACGCCCTGCTGGCAACAGAGCGGCAAACCGGGGATAAAACCGTAAGACTGCGTCTGTCCCTCTATACCAACTGTATGGAGAGACCTATAAAGATAGAAAACACCATGTACGAACCACATCCCACATGGTTTCCGGTATATTACATAACCCAGCCCATCGCTTCGATAATGAACAACAACTTCAAGGCCGTAAAGATAGAGAAAATCGCCCTGGAAGCAGAAGTTACATCAGAACGTAAGGTGGCTCAGATACAGAACATACGCATAGACAAAAGATACGTAAAACCCGATGACACCGTTAAGCTAACCGTGACAATGAAGCCGTTCGGACAGGAGTCTGTCACTAAGATAATCTCCGTACATATACCTCCAGACACCGCGCCAGGCAGTAACGTAATTATAAGCGTATGCAATTCTGACATCAGCCAAGCGCTTGAGAGAAGCAGGGCACCAGATTTATTTAATCCGTCCAGCCTCGAACATCTTGTAAATCTCCTGGAGAGCACCGAATCCAACACTAACCTTATTGTACGGGCATCAATCCCGAAAAGGGGCGTTACATTTAAGGGTCAAAGGTTACCGTCTTTACCCTCTTCACTTCTAACGGTTATGTCCTTTTCCAACCAAAGTGGGGTCAGCCGCCTGACGGACGAGATGGTGTACCGGGAGCCGGTCGAGTGGATACTGGCCGGCTTCGAAATGTTGTCCTTATTCGTAGAAAAAGAATGATAAAACCTTTGAAAATATCAAGTCTTGGATTTTGCAGGGCTCTCTTCATATTCCTCTTGATTATGTTTCTTTACAATGCAGACTCCCAGGCCGTCTCTACGCACTTTTTTACGCAATCGTCCTCTGCGGGATTTGACCAAGGTAAAAAGAACCTTGTCTCACTGGTCAACGACGGTATTACATTATCCCCAAATCTTAACCTTATAAAAGGTATGGAAGAACCGTACGTATGGTGCCTTACAACTGACAAATACGACAATGTCTACATCGGCACGGGTGATCCGGGTTCAGTCTACAAGCTCTCTCCTACAGGAGACCTTACCCTGCTCCATAAGTTTCAGGAGCTGTACGTACAGTCCCTGGCAGTAAGTTCCACCGGGTATATCTTTGTTGGGACGTCTCCACAAGGCGTTATCTACAAGATAACCCCCTGGAGAGAAGTCATTATGGTATGCGACCTTCCCGATTCTTATGTCTGGAGGCTTAAATTCGACGGCGCAGACAGATTATACGCTGCAACAGGCCCAGAGGGCAGGATATACAGGATATCGGAGAACGGTGAGGTAACTGTCTTTTACGACTCTCCCCAGTCCCATGTCCTTGACATGACAATAGATAAGGAAAACAACCTATATGCCTGCAGCGAACCGGACGGGCTGATATACAAATTAACGCCTGACGGTAAGGCATTCGTAATATACGATGCAGAAGAAGGCGAGATACACTGTTTGTCTATAGACAGTGCGGGCGATCTTTACGCGGGGACTGCATCTGGAGCGCATCCGCAATTACCTGTCACACCTCCGGCACCACCCACAATACCACCACTCGAGCCACTACTATCCACAGAAACAATCCAGCTAAAAGAGACCGACCCCCTTCAGCAAGAGTTCCAGCCCGTGCCGCGGCCCCCCAGCGGTCCAGCACTGAAACCACCCTATCAGCCCCCTCCTTATACTGGCGCTATGAAGGTAACAAACGTTGTGTATAAGATTATGCCCGATGGCATCATCAAAAAGGTTTTAGTGGTAAAAGACGGACTTATCCTTGCCCTCTACACAGACGAAGACAATAACACCTATGCAGGAACTGGCAATAAGGCCGAACTATACAAGATAGACAAAGACGAGAACGTCATCACATTGCTGGAGACAGAGGAGTCCCAAGTGCTCTCTCTCACGTCTACAAGGCAGAGGGGACTGTTTTTTGGCACCGGCAACGAGGGAAACCTTTATGAACTTTCTCGTACGTATGCTGAAAAAGGCAACTTCGAGTCGTCTGTCCTTGATGCAAACATCCATTCATCATGGGGAAACATATCCTGGGATGCAGACGTCCCCGAAGGCACCGCCATCACCATCGCCACACGAACCGGAAACAGTGAAAAACCGGACAACACCTGGAGCGAATGGTCCGCTGGGCGCGCCTCGGGTGAAAAGATAGAAAGCCCTACGGCCCGCTTCGTACAGTATCGTGCAACTCTTTCAGCAGCACTGTCTAACGCCATACCTCTTCTGAAAAGTGTCTCCTTGGCCTATCTGCCACAGAACCAACCGCCGGAAATAACTTCTCTAACCGTAGACCAAGAACACGCTCTAAAGCCTGGGAAAAAGGTACAGTACGGCGACCGCCACATGCCCCCTAAACAAGCAGACATACGCGGAACTGCGGGAGAAAACGTATCGGGAAAACCTCCGGAAGCAAGGAAGACACCAAGCCCTGGCACCAAGTCTATACAATGGCAGGCGGCCGACCCCAACGGCGACAATATGAGCTTTACGCTCTACTACAAGGGTGTCAAGGAAAGGACTTGGAAATTCCTGCAGAAGGAGACTGAAAAGTCGTCCTATCTGTGGCAAACTACGAGGGTACCGGATGGAGAATACCTTGTGAAACTCGTAGCTACTGATTCACCGGACAACCCGCCGGAAGTGGCTTTAAGTACCGAAGAAATCACCCAGGCATTCATTGTAGACAACACGAGACCCAAAATAACCAATCTCACCGTTTCAGCATCCCGACATAAAAGAGCGTCCGTAGAAGGCCTCGTTGCTGATGAATTGTCCAACATATCCAAACTGCAATACTCCGTGGATGCCGGAGACTGGATTGGTATATTCCCTGAAGACAAGATATTCGACGCAAGGGAGGAGTCTTTCCGATTCACTGTCGAAGGGCTTGCACCGGGAGAACATACAATAGTAATAAACACCGCCGACGAAGAGGGAAATATCGGCAGCGGCAAGGTTTTGGTAGAAATCTCAGATTAACCCGTCCCGTAGAACTACTTGCGAATGCCGCATCCTCACGTTGAAATCACTTCCGCAACTCGGCATCCTTACACGGTCAAATGCGGACTAGCGGCCCTTTAGCAGGCCCTCTGCAACAAGCCCCTTTGCAGTCTTATTTAGGGCTTTGTTGTAGAAGGACTGTACGTGGAGAACCTTTTCCACCGTATCCAGACTCAACCCTTCCAATATCCTGTTGGCCTTGAGACTCGCACAAATTAAGATCAGCATCAAGACCAACAATGAAACTATACAACCCAGCAGAAGCCAGTAGCTCACCATTGCCAGGGGAATCCAATATAAGCTGACAAGCGCCAGGATTAGGGAGGCCCACAGTACGCCCGTCACCGCTATCCACGTTACGCGAAACGCCAGCCCCTCCAAAATCTTTTCGCAGGGTATCAATCCGTTAAGGAGCCCTTCCAGCGAATATCGAAAAAGTCTTTCCACCGCCTTCCGATACGGGGCGTCTTGCGACAAATTCAGCAGTTCATCTCTTTCCACCCTGGTCATGACGCCTTTCAAAACAAGGAGCTTCATTTTGCGGTCGTAACATATTTTACGACTCGGTGAACTGGAAAACCTGACTCCTTCGGGTAATCTCTCAAGTCTCTCATAGCTCACCTTGAATGCCTTTCTCGGCGTCTTTGCTATCAGAACGGTAAGCCACTTATGGGGATTATCGGGAGCATTTACGAGGACGTGAGTAAGCCACACAGTAACGACCGTGCTGCAAAGGCTGGACACTATAAGCAACGGGCTTATGTGCCTGAGTTCTTCAAGCGGATGCACCAAATCAGTTACCTGGAAGGTTGCAAGTGGATTCATTTGGCCCTTGTTATCGCTTGTACACCTGCCTCCTCCTAAGACCGCCTTCCAACATCTTTCGCTTTATTTCTATTCTATCCCTTTTGCCTTCTTCAAATATTTCATCCCATACTCTGGCATACTCTTCGTCATCATAAAAAAACGTGGCAGGCCCAAAGGGGTCACGGCCGTGTGAGAACTCAACGCAGACATGCTTCCCATCTACAATATAGAAATGCTTTTGTATAACAGTCTTATTCACAAACAACTTTATTTTGTCGTGCTTCAATTTCAGGTTTACAAGCTTGGGGTTTTCATTCCTGAGCAAGCCAACTATATCAACCTCCGCAGGCCAAGTTTCATTTTCCGATTTACGGAAGGAAATTTGTATACTACATCCTCTGGAAACTAATCTCTCTAGCGACCTGATGACCCTGCCGTCCTCAAAAATAGCACGACTCAGAAAACTCTCTACCACTATCACATTCTTTTCCGCTTTACCAAGCAGCTTCAAGAGCTCATCCTTACCTCTGGGTGAAATGAGGCTCTCTACCCTTACAACCCTTTCTAAATCACTTTGAAGCGTCTTAAAAGCAGCCGGTGTGAATACGCCCATAATATCTCCCCTTTACTCGACTGATTATATTACAGGCCGGCCTGCCACACAAGACGAAGAAATTTAATATAAAGATGTGGGGGAAGGATATAGTCACTCTGAGTGATGCCTCTGGAAAAGTGTTTAAATTGTATTGTTTTTGGATTGGCAGAAATTTCCTTTGCAATATGCTTTTACAAAACCTTTTGTAGGGGCTTGATTTATCAAGCCCTTTTGGAACGGGTGCCCCCTGATTTAATCAGGGGGCACCCCTACAATCGAGATGGGATATACAAAAATCCAGGGTTTTTCAAAGGTCTCTGAGTGAGGAACCTGCGAGACCTCTGCAAAAGTCAAAATCTTGGAGTCCATTGACTGTGTCAACCCCGTACCGAAATGGTACGGGGTCAATGGGCATTAAAGACACACCCCTTTCTCCCCTCTTAAAAGAGGGGACGGGGGTGTGTATCCCAGCGACGCAGTCGCTGGACTCCATAAACAATACTTTTGCAGAGGTCTCCCTGAAAGAATCTGTACAATTGTCGCTATGGGTAACTGTAGTAAACGAAGAATACAGCGTTGGAGCTTGCTCCAGCGCTGAACGTGGTAGCAAGCTGCCACGCTACATCTCGATGTTAGGGGGGGCGGGGTGCAGGATAAAAAATGGGCACTCTGCAAAGCAGAGTGCCCATGTAATGACAAAATGACCGCTACAAGTTCACAAACTTATTATCTCCTGGACTTGATAGCAGCTTCAAGCTCTGCCAATCTCGGATCAGGAGGATAACAAGGTATACCGTGGACGGCCAGGTCCAGGCCCATCTCTTCTACCTCCTCACTTACCCTGACACCCATGGTGTACTT
>MHZB01000048.1 GCA_001828605.1 Planctomycetes bacterium RIFCSPLOWO2_12_FULL_50_35
CTTCTCGTACACGTCCAAGTAGGTCGCACTGTCGGGAAACGAATTAAGCACGGCACGGATTTCTTCCGGACTCTCTGCCAGGTGTGTGTTTACCCAGCAGGCGGGGTACTCTTTCCAGAGTTTCCCTGCCAATTCGAGCTGTCCAGGGGTACTCCCCAGGGCAAAGCGAGGCGAGATCGCATAAAAAACGCGTTTCTTACCGTGATACTTTTCGATTAGCCTCTTGCTCTGTTCGTAGAAATCCTCAGCCGTATCTAAATTCGCCTTGGGCCCGCTGCGGTCCATTCCGGTCAATCCCCCAATCAGCAGCATGTTGCGGCTCATGGCCTCCTCGAATAAGACCTCCGTGCAGACCGGAGAGACCGTGGTGAACACCTGCGCAGTCGTTGTCCCATTGGCGAGCAGGTCGTCGAAAAAGTGCTTTGCGCCCTCACGTGCGTATGCTGGATCGTTGTATTTCATCTCCTCGGGGAAGACGGACATCTCCAGCCACTCCAACAAGGCGTTTCCGTAGGCACCGAGAACGCGTGTCTGCGGGAAATGAACGTGTGCGTCTATAAATCCGGGAACGATAATGCGGTCTTTATATTCGGTGATATTGATGTCGGCGTACTTGTCCTTGAGCATCTCATACGGACCGAAGTCCATTATTATACCATTCTCAATAATGAGCAGCCCGTCCGGCAGAAACCGAGCTGCCGCCATCTCGTGAGAGGGATCATAATCCCAGGGGTCGGCAATGAGGTCAAAAAAGGTTCCTCTAACGGCAGTTATATCCGCGGCCGCCGATACCGGCGAGACGTGCCAGAAGCCCTCTAACGCCAGAACAACTGCAACAAGCATTAACGTCTTTCCCAGCCTTGTCATGCGCATCTCCTCTCTGTAGCTTCTCTGTGTTAACGAAATTCATTATTGAGCAGGGGGCACACCCCTAGAACTCATACGACACACCGATTAGGGCAGTAATGTTCTTATCTTGATGATGCCATATATGCGATGACCCGCCAGGAACACTGAGAATCTTGTCGTATCGTATTTCAGGCCTTATCAAGATATTCTCCCTCAGACGGATATTTACGGTTCCTGTAACCTCTGCGAAGGACGCACCGTCGCCACCGCTAATCCCAAGCACATTTTCCTGGTCCCAGTAGTATTCGCCCCGGGCAACGAACTCCAGCCGGGCGGTGTAATCGTAAATAAAATACTGTGCCACACCCCATGCATGATTGTCCTTCTTTATCCGGCCGGAGGGTTGTGTTGTCCTTATGGGGTCGGATACCCAGTTACAGTCTGTAACTAAAGTGAGCTTATGAAACGGGGAAAGCGAAACCGTCAAATCGTAACGCTGAGTCCATTGCGAATTATTGAGCGCATGTTCAGGACCCCATATAGTGCCAAAATGTATCCAGCCGCTCTTGAAAAACGCAAAGTCAGGCAAAATATAGTTTAGCTCGACGCCATGGGTGAAGCTCTTGTTATTATTAACGAAGGTACCGGTGGTGTTGGTAAAGTAATAGTGCGCGCTCAAGCGGCTCGTTACATCGTAGCCAAGGGCTAGACCTGTTGCATTGCCGAATGTGCCCCAGCTGTTTGTGTAGGAAGCTGTGTAATTGGGATTCCACAGCGAACCCCAGACCTCGAGTCCCAGCCAGCCGGGAAACTTACCGAACTTCGCCTTGAGCCCTTTACCGAGAGGGATATTCCACAAAACATAAGCCTCACTAAATGTTACCTGCCTGCCACCTGTCTGACCAGGTACAGGAGCTGTGCCTATGGGTTGGGCAACTAACCCATCATCGTACACGGGCCTATTATTGGTATTCCGCCGGGCCATGTCGCCCCAGTCAAGACTTATCTTGAACCCAATGTCGCCGGGTTCAGGTGCATCCTTGTAAAGCCATAGCTGTATGTGTTTTATAGTAAAGGAGTTCACCTGCCTGTCGAACATCAGTGGTGGAATGGCGATACTGTCACCTGCGTCGGGGTTGACACTCTCATACTGTATGTAGGTGTCTAGATACCCCCCGAACTTTATATCCTCGAATTGGTCCAGGAAGCCACGCAGCATCGATGTCTCTTTGTTCGTTAGCGGACCCGCTTTGCCATGGGCAGCAAGCTTTTTTTCTTCAATGAGTGCCCTAAACTCCCCGATTCCGGTGTCTGTAAGTTCGGCGGCTGCGGTACGTGGGGGGCCAAAGAGAAAGATCATGAAAGCAAATGTAAATGTACACATAGACGCAGGATTTCTCAGACGCACGGGGCAACCCTCTGCGAGGCAGTTCAACACTTTAACAAGAAAAAGGTGGACGGGAATGGACAATAATCACCTGAGGGGTTCTTCCGGCTGGAGGTAGTCCTCGGTGAGCAGTTCTTCCGCCCTTTCAAATTCCTCTTCTTCTTTTCGGATGGCGGATGGGAAGGTGAGCCATAACAGCCTTCCCTCTGAGTTTATCAGGAGCTTGCCGCGCTCCGTGATAAGCAGATAGATTATCAAGAGCGGCATTATCAGGGGGGCAACGACTACCAGTATAAAAAGTCCTACCAGGAATATGGGGAATAACGACAATGCTATGGGAAACACAACCAAGGAGATTAAGGCGACGACGGCTATCCCAAAGGAAAGAATCCATGGCAGTAAAAATATAGAGAGCAGTGATATGCCGAATATCTTGAATCCGCCCTTTATCTTTTCGTCGGAGATGAATACGCCGCCGGGGGTCTCTTCTTCTTCCTCCTCCTCTTCCGCCGCCTCCTCAGGCCCTTCTTCGTAATAGCTTTTCTTTTCTTTTTCGCGCAGCGGCTCAGCCCCTTCGGGCTCTTTCTCTTCTACCGATACGTCCTCTCCGTAGAGTTCATCTCTCTCCGCCCCCTCCTCTTCAGCCAGTCTTGCCCTCTCGAAGGCATCTCCGCCGCGCCCGTAGACCTCCTGTTCATAATCTTCGGGCGTCTTACGCCATCTTTTTAGTAGCCACTGGAGCATGGTTTAGTGCCTGTTCCGTCATTAAGTGATGCTGATGAGGTCTGCGCGTTATAATGCCCTTATATTATGCCTGCTGTTAACCTCTGTCAATCTAAAACCTCGCGAAGGCTTACCACTGCCTGGGCCGCAATCGCCTTACCCTCGCCTATGGCCCCGATGCCTTCCGTGGTGGTGGCTTTGACATTTACCCGCTCAGGAGATATGCCCAGGAGCCGGGCCATTTTATCCCGCATCTCCACCTTCCTTGCCCCCAGCTTGGGCGCCTGTGCAATTACTACCACGTCCACGTTATTTGCCACCAGCCCCTTTTCCTGGATTAGACCTGCAACATGTTTTAGAAGCACCTGGCTTGAGATGTCTTTCCATTTGGGGTCGGTGTCCGGGAAGTGTTCTCCTATGTCCCCCAATGCGGCGGCGCCTAACACGGCATCGCATACGGCATGAATGACCACGTCGGCGTCGGAATATCCTTCCAGACCCAGAGGGAAATCAAAGGCAACACCGCCCAGCATCAACCTTCGGCCTTTAACCAGTCTATGGACGTCATAACCTATTCCAAAGAGCATTGTATGTCGAGGACCTCGAAGTGGAAATTCTCACGGACAAAAACCTGCTATGGGAGATGCGGTAGAGAAAGGGGGATAGTTACGGGTCTATTTTAATTCAGTGGAGCTTTTCCCCAACAGTCCCCTTACCCTGTCGGAGAGTCTATTGAGCTCAGCAAGATGTTTCATGCATATCTCTCTTTCAGACCATCGTACGTCGCGGAAACAGGCCACGGTATTTTCAATATCCTCGATTACCCTGTCTATCGCCTTGTTAAGTTCAGAGATCGTAAAGTTTGAACATCTGTCTGAGAGGTTGTCGATGCGCTTAGAAATCTCGGTACGGTACACCTTTCGTTTGTGCGGTATCACCGTAAAGCCTATCCCGGCCAGCGCCATGGCGCCCACCATTATTATCGCTGCGGGCAGGAAGAACGTGAGCAGATAACCGAAACCAGCAATGGCCGCTACGGCCGCCCCTTCCATGGCGAGGAAATTCACCAGCCCGCCCTGGGCCACCGCCCTTATCCTGTCGGCCTCGTTTACCAGGTCGAACTCGCGATATTCCCTCGAGTGCTCTTTGAGGGCGAACTGGAGTTCGTTTTTCCTGTCCTCGAAGCTGTGTTCGCCCAGGGATTCCACGTCTCCCGTACCCTGTTCCACTTTCTTATAGTCAAGGGCGATTTCCCAAAGCGCCCTGTTATTTCTCGTTATATAGTCCACGGCGTCGTCAATCACCCTGTCCAGGTCATGCAGTGGGTTTGAAAGGCTGCTCATCTCCTTCTTGAACTTGTCCCCTATCTTTTCCCTGGAGAACACTGAGGCCATCAGTGCGCGTGTGGTCATGTGATAGCCGAGGAACGTATCGAGCCTCTCCTTCAGGCGGGAGAATGCCGACTCTATCTCCAGCTTGTACTTCTTTGAATAGTCTTGCATGTCCTCCCTCTTGCTCTTCAGCCGGGCCTCGAGTCGTTCTATCCCTGCTATCTCTGAATTGTAACGGGCGATTTTTGTCTCCAAATCCTTCTTGAGGTCGGCAAAGACATTAGTGAGGAAGCGAAGAGGGCTGAGGGACTTTAGTTCCATCTTTATGTCGAAGTCCATCTTTTCGAAGATGAAGTCCTCTATCTCACCTACATTGCTTTTACGGAGTAACTCCTGGTCTTGGTTGGCTTTGGCTGTGGTGGCCATTAAACTGGAAAGGGCAATAACCTTGGGGTCAAAGCCGAGGAGCTTGTAACAGTTTTTTTCAATGAACGGAATGATTTCGTTAAGCTCCTCCTCGGTCTTCAGGTCTATCTTGTTTAGAACAATTATCACCTTGCGGCCCCACTTTCCTTTGAGGAGCTGGATAAACCGCCTCTCGCTCTCCGTAAGGGGTCTGTCGGAAGATGTGATAAAGATTACAAGCTCTGCACGATGTATAAAGTTCTCTATTATAGTTTCGTGTTCCACGAAGATGGAGTTGGTGCCGGGGGTATCAACTAACGTGATTTCTTTTAAGGCGTCAAGGGGGTATGTGACGCGTGACATGTGTTCCTGTAGCTGCTCCTGGCTGAAGCTGTCACCGTGAGTAAGAAGGACGACACTGTGAGTGGTGGGTGTGGGGCCTACCCGTAGGATTTTCTTGCCAAGGAGAGCGTTTACAAAGCTAGACTTTCCGGAGTTGTATTCTCCGGCGACGATGATATAAAAGGGCTCCGCCATCTGCTTGGCCATATCCCGAATCTTTTTCTCGATATCGGTATGACCCATGCCGGCGAAGAAACTTTCAACGTCTTTTAGGAGTTCGGAGACCTCTTTTAGAGTTCTCTTAAGCTCCTTATTTTTAATGATGACGTTAGTCATTCGTCGTGTGCTAAGCCGTGCAGGCCACCTAAATTACGAATTATAACTACATATCATCCTGCGTCAAGAACTTTTTTGACAAAATAAAACCTTTAAAAAGGCTTTAAATGCCATTCCTGCAAAAGTCCCGCCGGAGATGCCACGCCCGCAAACGGCGAAGCAAAACGCCCGATACAGAGGCTTCGACGGTGAGCCCTTCGATGAACTCAGGGGCTGAGCCTGTCGAAGCCTCAGTCGAACCGATCGGACGCTACACCTGCGCTGTTCTTCTGTAGCGTCTGGCTTCGGCCGTGAGCTCAGCCGAACGGTCTCCGTACCAGACGCAAAAACTCAGCTCAATTTGCCCTGCGTTCACGATAATGATTGTAAATATCGTCGGCAATTGACCCTAAGGCTCTCGCATCGTTGCCCAACTCCTTGATTCTACTATCAAAAGACTTTATGCTGGTAAACTGTTCGGAACGTATCGTGCCACAAAGTTCTCAGCCGTTATGAAATTTGCCTCGGGTCCCCTGTCATCCGCACTTTGATATATCTTATAGGCTACCAGATCGGTAATACTCTTTAACGCAGGGTCTTCGCCACTGCTTATCCTGCTCTTTACTATCGCATCCTTTTGAACGTCATTGCGGTTTGTGGCTTCATTCTTCTTAACACGAGTACGACTTATGGTTTTCTTCTTCTCCATACTCCTAAACCTCCTCTTTTCGGAAATTCTCAGTTGACTCCATAATGGGCTGCCGGGATGTAATTAGATTCCAGGTGTATTTATTAAGGCGATTCCTTTTTTAAGGTATGGAATTGGTTGGGGTGTACTGCGTTTTGATGACGAAAGTTGAATCTACTGCCAGGGTTCTTTTAAGTACCTTATTTTTGAAAATGATCTTGCACGGTTGCGGTATACTTATCACTGCTGTCCCCACTTTACATAAATTATATGTCTGTGCTGTCTTACGTCAAGAGTTTTCGGGAAATAAAGTGAGGTCCCGGTATCCGTTGATAAAATCCGGGCGGGGTAAAATACGAAAGAGGTCTAAGCCGAGGGCTGTTCAGGACTTTCATTCCGTATATAGAACGGCCGGATGGGCCGCTCCGTAGGGGCGGGGTAACCCCGCCCCTACAAGCTCAGATTACATTTTCCTCTCCCTCTTTGCAGTCGTGACGCCTCCCGTAAAACTGCTCCAGCTCTTTTTTCCTGCCCTCAAGTCCCTTTTTGCCTAAGAGGGCGTTTGCATTTAACTTGCCCGCCTCTACCCCCGGCTGGTCAAACGGGTTTATGCCAAACAATTTCCCGGCCAGCGCAGTCTGCAGTTCAAATAGGTAGAGCAGTTGTCCTATATGGAAGGCGGAGATTTCCGGCAGATATATTGTGCAGTTGGGCCGTCCGTTTTCAGTCAGTGCGGCCTGGGTTCCCAACCTTTCCGCCTCCATAAGCTCCTCAAGGGAGTGGCCTGAAAGATGGGCCAGGTTTTTATCCGGCACATCGCTGGGGATTTTTATGGAGGACTCAAATCTGCCGACGATAAGGAACGTTATGACCTTGTCGAAGGGGCCTTCCATATAGAGCTGGAGCTGTGAGTGCTGGTCCGTGGGGCCTAGGGCGCGGACGGGCGTGGGGCCGCAGTGCACAACCTCGCCGTCTACGGACAGTTTCTTGCCCAGACTCTCCGCCCACAACTGACAGTACCACTCTGCCACACCCTTCAGTCTGGATGAATAGGGCATCATGACGGAGATTTGCTTGCCCTTGTTGTAGCTGATGCACTGGAGCACTGCGTTCATAAGGGCAGGGTTCTGTCTGATGTCATCGGATTGGCAGAGCCTGTCCATAGAGGCCGCACCGGCCAAGGCCGCTTCAATATCAATACCGCTTACGGCGGCCGACAAGAGTCCCACGGGGGTAAGTACGGAAAACCGCCCCCCCACACCCTCTGGTATGTCGAGAGTGGTATAGTTGTCTTCGCCGGCAATCCGCCTCAACGCCCCGTCCACCGGGTCGGTGGTAGCTATGAGGTTTTTCCCATAACCGTTCCCAAGTTTTTTTCTCAAGAGGTCTCTGACGATAAGGAATTGCGCCACCGTTTCTACAGTGGTTCCGGACTTGGAGATGACGTTGAACACCGTCTTTTCGAGGTTAATCAACCGGAGCAGTCCGTTAAAGATGTCCGGGTCTATGGTGTCTATTATGTGAATCCTGGGACACCCTTTCCTCACCTCTGATAACTCGTTATAAAGGGGGCCATTCAAGGCCATGTGCAGTGCAATGTTACCGAGGGCTGAACCTCCTATTCCCAGCACTACAAAATCGGAGAAGTCCCTTTTCTTGACGTCATTGGCCACCTCAGACACCCTGGCTGTGGTATGTTTGTCGTAGGGGAGGTCAAGGAATGGGAGGAGTCCTCCGGACCTTTCTTTCACCAGGTTCTGGAAGCACTTGGCGGCCCGTTCGCGTATATCCCCAAGTTCCGCGCGGGTTATACCATGCTCCTCGCCGATGCGCTCGGCCATCACGTTGTCGAAGTCTAGGTGGATGTTCTGCATTTTCGTTAATGAGAGCCCCGCAAGAGTCTGTTAATACTGTATGTCGTTCTAAGCGAAGCCATGCTAAAGGCAGACGCGCCTTTGGCGCAAATCTAGGTTTTGTAGCGTCTGGCCTCTGTACCAGACGCTTTTATCATCATCCGATACGGAGGCTTCGGCGGTGAGCTCAGCCGAACCGATCGGACGCTACTTCTGGATTCTTCGGTCGCCTTACTCCCCCAGAGTGACAACTTCATAAGGTTTTTCGGATGTCTCCCAAGGTAATAATTGTTAAATTCATAATAGGAGCTACATCAAGAAGAGGGTTTAGACGGGAGAGATATTTATAATTTTAATCCCTTTAGATAGTTGCGGAATTCGTCGCCAAGTTCCGGATTCTTCAGGGCCAGCTCCACCGTAGCCTGCAGGAAGCCCAGTTTGTTCCCCGTGTCGTGCAGTTTTCCTTCTACGCGGCAGGCATAGACCGGCCCCTTGTTGACCAGACTCTT
>MHZB01000049.1 GCA_001828605.1 Planctomycetes bacterium RIFCSPLOWO2_12_FULL_50_35
CCCAGAGGGTGGCGCAGTCCTTCAGAGAGGGCAATCAGGTGGTAGTTGTGGTATCTGCCCGCGGGCAGACCACGGACGAACTCTTTGACCTCGCAAATGAAATAACGGATAAACCGTCTACCAGGGAACTGGACATGCTTGTTTCCACCGGCGAGCAGATATCCATAGCGCTGATGGCTATGGCCATCCATGCCACGGGCCTCGATGCCATATCGTTCACGGGCGCCCAGGTAGGCATAGTAACGGACAGCCACCACACCAAGGCCAGGATTCTTAAGATTAACACGGAAAAAATAAAGAAAGAACTGGACCAGGGCAAGGTAGTGGTAGTGGCCGGATACCAGGGAATGGACACCTATGATAACATTACCACCCTGGGCAGGGGCGGCTCGGATACAACTGCCGTGGCGCTTGCGGCGCTGCTTAAGGCAGACCTCTGCGATATCTTTACAGATGTTAACGGCATATACACTGCAGACCCCAGGATAGTCCCTGAGGCAAGAAAACTTGATAGAATCTCATACGATGAGCTGCTTGAGCTGGCCAGCCTGGGAACGCAGGTGATGCAGGCACGCTCTATAGAATTCGCAAAGAAGTACAACGTGCCGCTAAGGGTGCGGCCCTGTTTTAATAACTCAGAGGGGACAATAATTTGTCAGGAGGTCAGTGAAATGGAGGAAATCGTGGTCAGCGGCGCCACGGTCACCAAGGACGAGGCCAAGATAATGATTAGAGGTATCCCGGACAGGCCTGGACTGGCTGCCAGGATTTTTAGAGAAACAGCCCAGAACAACGTCAATGTGGACATGATAATCCAGAACATAGGTACTCATGGCCTTGCCAACATTACCTTCACCGTGCCAAAGGGAGAGCTGGGTACGGCGCTGGAGGCGATACATAATATACAGAAAGAAATATGCGCCCAAGAGGTCAGTGCGGACAGTAAGATAGCAAAGCTGTCTGTTGTCGGTATAGGCATGCGAAGCCACTGCGGGATTGCCGAGAAGATGTTCCGCGCACTTGCGGAGGAGAAGATAAACATCCAGATGATAAGCACTTCGGAGATAAAGATTTCGTGCATCATTGACGAATCGGAGGCGGAACGCGCACTTAAGGCCGTACACAGGGCATTTGAGCTTGGCAAGATTGCAAAAGCGGTAAGGTAGTCCCTTCGAGCAGTTGAGCAAGTTCGCCACTACAGATTCAACGAACTAAAACTTCGTTGTCTACCCATCGGCATTCAAACGTTTCGGCAGACAACGATCTTTATGGTCAGTGATTTTTTGTGTGTACCACAAGAACTTCTAGCCTTGAACTGTAATTCTTTGTGTAGCTGCCCGATTTATCGGGCCTGTTTTTGTATAACTGTTCAATTTATTGAACCCTAAAAGCCTCGTAAATGAGGCGGCTGCGATAAAAAATCATAATGAAGAAAATAATCGTCTACGACACAACACTGCGCGACGGAAGTCAGGCCGAAGGGGTGTTCTTCTCCCTACAGGACAAGATAAACATCGCCTTAAGGCTCGATGACCTGGGGTTGGACTACGTGGAAGGTGGTTATCCCGGCTCTAACCCAAAGGACAGGGAGTTCTTTGAGGTTATCGCCTCCCATAAGCTTTCACACGCCAAGGTAGTTGCCTTCGGAAGCACACGAAGGGCAGATAAAAAGGTGGATGAAGACCCTGGACTAAAGGCAGTAATCAAGGCCAACACCTCTGTAGTCACCATTGTGGCCAAGGGATGGGACCTCCACGTCAGGGAGGTACTCCGAGTGCCGCTGGAAGATAATCTCAGGATGATATCGGATACCGTTAAGTTCCTGAAGTCCAACGATAAAGAAGTATTTGTAGATATAGAGCATTTTTTTGACGGGTATAAGAGCAACGCCAAGTATGTTACTAAGGTGTTAAAGGTTGCCGCTTCTTCCGGGGCCGATACCATCGTGCTGTGCGATACTAATGGTGGCAGCCTCTCCCCCGACATATTAGAGATGGTAAAGAAGGCGAGGCGCTGCGTGAAGGTCCCCCTGGGCATTCACACCCACAACGACTGCGACCTGGCCGTGGCCAACACGCTCGCAGCCGTGGACGGGGGCGTTACACACGTACAGGGGACCGTAAACGGATTCGGCGAGAGGTGCGGCAACGCAGACCTGTGCTCAGTCATACCCAACCTCATACTGAAAAAAGGTCTGAAGTGTCTAGACGAGACGAAGTTAAAGAAACTGACCGAGGTCTCACGCTACGTCAACGAGGTGGCAAATCTTGCCTCCAGGTCTAACCAGCCGTTTGTAGGCGTTAGTGCGTTTGCCCATAAGGGCGGCTTACACGTGGATGCGGTCAGGAAAAACCGTGAGACATACGAGCATATATCTCCTGAAGTGGTGGGAAATGAGAGGCGTATACTTATCTCCGAACTCTCCGGGAACGCAACCATACTGGCCAAGATGGAGCGATATAACATAACCCACGACAAGAAGTTGATGAGGAAGATACTAAAACAGGTTCAGGACCGTGAGCACAAGGGTTATCACTACGAATCGGCTGAAGGGTCGTTTGAGATATTGGTAAAAAAGGCCCTTGGCAGGCACAAGAGCTTCTTTGACCTGGTGAGCTTCCGTGCCATAGTGGAAAAGCGTAACGGTGCGCCAGTGACCGAGGCCACCGTAAATATTAGGACTCCCCTTGGGGAAGAGTTGACTGCCGCAAAGGGAGACGGCCCCGTAAACGCCCTGGATGCGGCACTCAGGAAGGCGCTTGAAAAATCCTACCCGAATATCAAGGAAATGCACCTGGTTGACTTCAAGGTCAGGGTCATAGACCCGAGGGGCGGTACCGCCGCGAAGGTCAGGGTCGTCATCCAGTCACAAGACCAGCAAGACATCTGGGGCACAGTAGGGGTATCAGAGAACATTATAGAAGCCAGTTGGGAGGCATTAGTAGACAGCATCGAATATAAGCTCCTTAAGGACGAGGAAAGGGTCGAACAGAGACAGCCGTTTGTAACGTCGAGGACAGTTATCATTAAATAAAATACCTTAAGGACGAGGAAAGGGCCGCCAAGGCACAGTCCACGGTGTCGGAGAGCAAACAGCAATGACAAAGGTTTCTATAGCCCCAAAGTATAATCCTAAAGAAGTGGAAGACAAGCAATACGGCTTTTGGGAGGGGCGCGGGTATTTCCACAGCGAACCAGACCCCGGCAGGAAGAATTTTACCATTGTAATCCCCCCGCCCAACATCACCGGTGTCCTCCATATGGGCCACGCCCTCAACACCATCATCCAGGACGTACTGATACGGTGGAGGAGGATGGAAGGCTACAATACCCTCTGGATGCCCGGCACCGACCACGCCGGCATCGCCACGCAAAACGTTGTGGAGAGAGAGCTCATGCGGAAAGGGCTCAAAAGGGAGGATATGGGCCGTGAGGAATTCCTCAAGGTCGTTTGGGAATGGAAGGACCAGTACGGCTCCACAATCATAAAACAGCTTAAAAAGCTCGGCAGTTCCTGTGACTGGGAGAGGGAGCGGTTTACAATGGACGAGGGTCTTTCAGCAGCCGTCAGGGAGGCCTTTGTACGGCTGTGGGAGAAGGGACTGATATACAAGGGTAAATACATCATTAACTGGTGCCCAAGATGCCAGACGGCACTTGCGGACGATGAGGTGGATCACGAAACCCACGACGGGCACCTTTGGTACATACGGTATCCTTTCAGAGACGAGCACCACCTGGGCATGACGGTCGCCACAACAAGACCGGAGACCATGCTGGGCGATGTGGCTGTGGCGGTGAACCCGGAAGACATGCGATACAAAGACTTTATCGGAGAGACACTTATACTGCCGATAGTGGACAGAGAGATACCGGTAATTGCCGATGCGATGGTGGACAAGGAGTTTGGCACGGGAGTAGTAAAAGTAACCCCAGCCCACGACCCCAACGATTTCGAGATGTCACTCCGCCACGAACTTGAACCCGTAGTGGTTATGGAAGGAAATGGGACAATGAACAAGAATGCCGGGGAATACGCCGGCATGGACAGATACGAATGTAGGGAGGCCCTGGTGGAAGAACTGCGCCAGAAGGGTTATATTACTAAAATTGAACCACACACCATTTCTGTCGGTCACTGCTACAGGTGCCGCACGGTGATTGAACCCTACCTGTCAGACCAGTGGTTTGTAAAGATGAAGCCCCTGGCGGAGACGGCCATAAAGGCCACCAATGACAATCTGGTTACATTTTACCCGGAGAGATGGACAAAGGTGTATCTGGATTGGCTGGAGAATGTCAGGGATTGGTGCATCTCGCGACAAATCTGGTGGGGACACCAGATACCCGCTTGGCACTGTAAGGACTGCGGGGAAATAAACGTGTCGAGAAACACCCCTGGCACCTGCTCTAAGTGTAAGGGCACAAACTTGGTCCAGGACCCGGACGTCCTGGACACATGGTTCAGTTCCGCCCTGTGGCCGTTCTCTACCCTTGGCTGGCCGGAAGACACGCCGGAGCTGAGGAACTACTATCCCACCAGCGTACTGGTAACCGACAGGGGGATAATATACTTCTGGGTAGCCAGGATGGTAATGATGGGACTCGGTATGCGTGGTTTAGTACCGTTCCGTAATGTATACATCCACGGCACCATACTGGACGAGCTGGGCAGGAAGATGAGTAAATCCCTGGGCAACGGCATAGACCCCCTGGACATGACGGAGCGCTACGGCACTGACGCAGTAAGGATGTCCCTCCTGCTCCTTACCACTGAGGGACAGGATATAAAACTCTCAGAGAGCAAGTTTGAGATGGGCAGGAACTTTACAAACAAGATATGGAATGCCACCAGGTTTATACTCATGAATCTCGAAGGTTCAATGCCCCCCGCCCTGCCCGCCGAAGAAGATACCCTGGGCTTTGAAGACAAGTGGATACTGAGCCGGCTCAATTCAACGATAAACTCCGTTACCACTGAGCTTGAGAGATTCCGGTTCAATGACGCCTTAAGGATTGTCTACGACTTCTTCTGGCACGAGTTCTGCGATTGGTACCTGGAGATAATAAAGCCGAGGCTTTATGAACCCGCCAATCAAGCAGATAGGGCAATTGCAAGGTCTGTGCTTATCCATGTGCTCCAGGACACCGTAAAGCTGCTGCATCCATTTGCACCCTTCCTCACCGAGGAGATATGGCAGACCTTGCGGGAGAACCTGGAGGGAAACTGCCAGTTTGAAGACGGCGTAATAATTGCCTCGTGGCCAAGACCCAAGACCCGAGACCCTGAAACAGAAAGAGTTATGGCATCTCTACAAGAAATAGTTAGGTCCATTCGAAACATACGACGGAATCTCGACATACCCGACAAACAGTACCTTTCTGCCTTCATTTCTGCACGCATCAGAGACAATGTACAGACGCTGGAAGAACAGTCCAAGTTCCTAAAACAAATGGCCGGCCTAAAGGACCTGAAGATTGGACAAGACATACCCAAGCCTCCATCCTCTGCCAGCGCCGTGGTTGGACAGCTTCAGGTATTTGTCCCTCTGGCAGGAATAATAGATATAGACGTCGAGAAAGGCCGCCAACAAAGGCGCATCGGGCAACTGGAATCATACCTCCAAAAGGTCAGACAAAAACTATCCAACAAAGACTTTGTAGAGAAGGCACCACCCGACGTCGTTGACAAGGAGCGACTACGGGAGACTGAACTCTCTGAACAGATAGACAAACTCAGACAGATACTGACAGATTTAGAGAAATGAAAACATTTTTAACCTTTGAGACCTCTGCAAAAATTTTGCAGTACCACAATGTCATTCCGGGCGAAGCGAAGAATCTAGTATTGTGGTTATGTGGCGTGGCAGCAAGCTGCCACGCTCAGCGTTGGAGCAAGCTCCAACGCTACATTCTCCCATTCCTCATTGTGTACATCACACTTTCCGTCTCTACGCTGTTTGCAAGTGAAGAGACCAAGATATGCCCAAAGTGTAACGCAACATACCCTGCAGAGGTCAATTTCTGCTCTGTAGACGGGACCAAACTTGCGGAACAAGTAATCGTCCTTCAGTGCCCAAAATGCGGGAGGATGGGAAGGCCGGCCGAAATATACTGTCCCCTGGACGGCGAGAAATTAACGCCTGCGGGGGAGAAAGTGAAAGAACAAAAAGAGCACCAGATACAGCTGGCCGTAGAGCACTACAAGGAAGGAAACAAACTGAGTGAACAAGGGGACTACGACAAGGCGCTCGAAGAGTACCTGGAGGCGGAAAAGTTGCGCCCCGATTTCCCTGAACTGCAACACAACATGGGATGGGCCTACGGCAAACTGGGTAATCTTGAAGAGGCGGTAAAGCATTTGAGAAAGTACATCACGATAAACCCGGACGCTGAAGATTACGTTGAGGTTCTGTCCTACGTTAGCATAATGGAAAAGACACTGGCCGGAAAGAAAGAACACGAGAAGGTCCGGGAAACACGAGACGAGGTTACAAAAAAGGCGCTTGCGATGGACGATAACAAATGGGATATGACGCTAATCCCAGCCGGCGAATTTATCATGGGGATAGAAGACCAGAGGGACGATTGCAGACCGGCCCACGGCGTTTACCTGCCCGCCTTTTACATAGACAAGTACGAGGTAACAAATGCCCAGTACTATAAGTTTCTGGAATACATAAAAAAGACCGGCGACCACAGTAAATGCCATAAAGACGACCCCTCCGGGAAGGACCACACTCCGAGGGAGTGGGAAGACCATTATTATGACAGCCTGGATTTCCCCGTGACCAGGATAGACTGGTACGATGCCTATGCTTACGCCGCCTGGGCGGGTAAGCGGCTTCCGACAGAGGCCGAGTGGGAAAAGGCCGCCAGGGGACCAAGCGGTAATTGGTGGCCGTGGGGCAACGACTGGGACCCCAACAAGTGTAACGTTGGCGTGGACCAAAAACCTGTGGGAAGCTACGAGACAGGCAAGAGCCCCTACGGGTGTTATGACATGGCCGGGAGCGTGGCAGAGTGGGTGGCCGACTGGTACAATCCATTTTACTATGAGGCAAGTCTTTCCAGCAGCCCGCAGGGACCGGAAAAGGGGTTGAGAAGGATTATCCGCGGCGGTTCACGTTTTGGTCAGGGTTTTCTCCTAAGGAGTACCAGCAGAAAGTCTGAACAGCCGACCGTCCACAACCAGGCTGTCGGCTTCCGGTGTGCCAGGGACCCTTCGTAGTTGCACCTTCTTGCATATGAAGTTGTTGTGCGTGGATTCGCAGTGTCCAAAATCATTAACTGAACCGTGGGAATATTGCATTACTCGCTCATGGACCTCCTAAAACACTCATCCGCCTCCTCGTGACGACCTAGTTTCTCCAGGACCACCCCCTTATTTTGCCAGGCGCTCTTATCATCGGGGCTTATATCCAGCGCCTTGTCGTAACTCTCGATTGCATCCTCATACCTGCCTAGTCCCGTAAGCGCAGCCCCTTTATTGTTCCATGCAGCGGCAAACATAGGGTTTATCGTCAACGCCCTATCATAGCATACCAGGGCGCTAGCATAGTCCTTTAATTGAATATAGATGTTCCCTTGATCGTACCATATGGTTGCGTTGCCGGGGTCGAATTCGAGCGCTTTATCATAACACTCCAGGGCCTCCTTGTATCTGTTAAGACTTTCAAGGACCTGTCCCTTGTTGTACCAGGCGTGCGAATACACGGGGTCTATCTCAATGGCTTTATCATAAAATTTCAACGCCTCTTCATGTCTGCCAAGACTGTCCACGACGTTACCCTTGCCGTTCCAGGCAAAGGCGTACCTTGGGTCTATTCCAATGGCCTTGTCGTAACACTTGATAGCTTCGTCATACTTCTTCAGGCCGTAAAAGGCGTTCCCTTTGCTGTTCCATGCATCAACATATTCCGGTTTGAGTTCGATGGCCTTGCTGTAACATTCCACCGCACCCTCTAAATCACCGCGCTGAACATAATCATTTCCCTGCAACAACCATGCCTCTGCTTCGCCCGCGTAAGCCGTACTGCAGCTTAACCAGTTTGACAGATAAGACCCTGTGTGCAAGAACGCCAAACCGCACGTACAAATTACCAGGATATATACTGCCGCCTTTAGACTAAAAAGCCGTTTCCGGAAGATATCGCTAAGTAACTTATCGCCCACAGCAGCCCTTTGGGTTTTTAGCAATTTCCTTGTACTCTTCGAGACATTCCTGTGCCTCATCGTTTCGACCCAGTTTCTCCAAAACATGTGACTTCTCATGCCATGCCTCGGCAAAGGAGGGTTCCAACTGATTTACCATATTATAATTTCCCAACGCCTCCTCGTATCTGCCCAATTGGTTTAGCAGCGCGGCCTTATCATAAAATGCCCCAACGACCTCCGGTCCAGCAATCTCTATAGCCACGTCGTAGCACCCGAGAGCCTCGTCGTATCTCTTTAGTTTGGCCAGGAGACTCCCCTTATCCAACATCGCATTAATGAAGGTTGGATTAATTCTTATGGCCTCATCGAAGGCTTCCAGGGCCTCGTTATCCCTATTCAATTTGACCAGTATATTTGCTTTATTAAACCATATATAGTCGCGTTTCGGCTCTATCGCCAATGCCTTATTTATTGATTCGAGCGCCTCGTCGTCTCTATTCAACTGAACCAAGGCATTTGCCCTTCCGCTCAGCGCATGAACATCATTCGGGCTTGTCTCCAAAACCTTATCAAAGCACACCAATGCATCACTGTACCTCTTAAGTACACTCAGTGCATTACCCTTGTTATTCCAGGCACGGGCAAATCCAGGGTCGGCATTAATGGCTTGGTTGTAATATTCAACGGCCTCCTCGTATTTACCCTCGGTAGCCTTATTATTTCCGAAATTGTATAGTTTAACTGCGTCTTCCGTACCAGGTGACGTCTGTACAGACTCTCCGGCATATAACAACGGTGGGAATGCGGGTCCGACGTTGAACAAGACAATTATTATGAAAAGCAGGCAACACCTGTGCGGTGCAAGCATCATGGTCATATTATCCACTGTCATAGTCATTACCTTCCCCTATCAAAGTACTACGGCTTAACCCTTACTGGCAATATTGGGGTCTATCTCCAGTGCCTTGGCCGTGCATTCTTTTGCCTCGTCCCGCTTGCCCATAACGTCAAGCAGATTGCCCTTGGCATACCATGCCTTGGCCGATCCGGAATCTATGCTGATCGCCCTGTCATAGGCCCCGACGGCCTCGGTAAATCTACCCAAGGCACGCAAGACATCGCCTTTTTTAATCCACGCCTCAACATATCTTGGGTCAATTCCCAATGCCCTATCATAAGCCCTTAATGACTGGACATATCTATGCAGTCCAAAAATGGAATCCCCCTTGTTTAGCCAAGCTTCCGCATTATATCGAGACTTGCTATCCTGTTTCATTGCTTGGTCAACCATATCCAGTGCAATCTTATACCTATATAAGCCGTTCAGGGCACGAGCCTTGGCGTTTAACATCTTGATCCCCCCGATGCTCGGTATTGATGTATCATTAATAAGCTCGTCCTCTTTTTTGTCCTGTTTTATCACCTGTTTCCGCCGCTTAGGAAAAAATCCAGAACTCTCTTCGGCAGGAGGTTCCGACGCCTTGGCAATAAACACCAATGCATCCTTGTACTTACCCTGGTCAATCAGAACCGTAGTCTTGCCTAAAATTGGCTTGGCACCCATTGGGTTAATATCCAGCGCCCTATTAAGATGTTCAATTGCATCCCCGCTTTTGCCCATCTTATGCAGTACTACGGCCTTATCTGTTAATGCATCGACGTCCTTCGGGTTGATCTTTAAAATTTCATCAAAGCACGTGAGGGCCTCATTATACCTCGATAAATCAGTCAATGCCTCGCCTTTGTTAGCCAAAGCCGCCGAGTCTGTAGGATAAATCTCCAAAACTTTATCAAAACATACCAAGGCCTCGTCCATCCTGTCCATTTCCTTCAAGAGGATGCCTTTACCTAACCACGGACCAGTCAGCTTCGGGTTCTCTTCGATGGCCTGGTCGTAACGAGCAAGCAACTCCCTTCTCCTTCTCTCCCCTTCCTCAGTGTCTGCCGCCACACCCACGCCTCCCAAAAAGCCTATGCGTACACCCATGACGGTCAACTCATCTGCAATTTCAGGGTATATTCCCAAGGCCATTTCGAAGGATGCAGTGGCCTCTCCCTCCCTCCCCAGCCCAACCAGGGCATTTCCTCTATCGATCCAAATCTGGGCTACATCATTCCTGATCTCAAGTGCTTTATCAAAATATTCCAGCGCCCTCTCGTATTTTGCCTGCGCCAACATAACCTCTCCCTTGGCATTGAGCGTCCACACGTCTTCAGGATAATACTCCAGGAACTCCTCAATACAAGCCGATGCCTCTTCAGTCTTACCCATCTTAATCAAGGCCATAGCCTTGTTGTTCCACCCTTGTGAAAGGCTCATGTCAATCTCAATTACTTTATTAAAACACTCTACGGCCTCTTCGTTTTTATTCAGCCTCATCAAGGCTATCCCCTTGCCGTTCAATGCGTTAACATTATGAGGGTCCAGCTCCAGTACCTTATCAAATGATTGGACGACCTCTCTATACACCCCTTGTGCACTGTAGGCAACGCCTTTGTTGTACCACGCCAACACGTTCTTCTCATCGAGCAGTAACACCTCGTCAAAACAATTGATGGCGTCTTCCCACTTATGCAATTTAAGCAATGCGACACCCTCATTACCTAACGACTTCGTATCCTGGGGATTAATCTCATGTGCCATACTAAATGACGTTACGGCCTTTTCGTATTCACCCAGCCCACTTTGAGCTAAACCCTTATTATACCAAGCCTCGTAGAGCGTCGGATATATTCGTATGGCCTTTGTGAAAAAATCCAAAGCCTCCTCATATTCACCCCTTTCATTCAGTTTTAACCCTTCTTTGAGCCATTTTTCTGCGTACCTTCTGGCAGTCCGTCTGGTATCTTCATTATCCCCATAAATCTCAACTACCGCATTAAAGCATTCCAACGCCTCGGCATTTTTACCCAGCCCCATCAAGGCCATTCCCTTGCCGCTCCACGCATCAACACTGGAAGGGTCCAGTTCCAGCACCTTGTTGAACGATTTGATCGCTTCTTTATCATTATCTTGTGCGCTGCTTACAATACCTTTAATATACCACGCCAAGACGTTTTCCTCATCAAGCGAGAGCACCCCGTCAAAACAACCGACGGCCTCATCCCACTTGTGTAATTGAAGCAAAGCAAGCCCCTTGTTACTTAACGCCTTGATCTCCAGAGGGTCAAGCTTATGTGCCATGCTGAAAGACACTATGGCATCTTCATACTCACCCAGCTCACTTTGAACCAGGCCATTGTTATACCAGGCATCATAGAGTGTTGGATTTGATCGTACGGCCTTTGTGAAAAGGTCTAACGCCTCACGATACTCACCCTCTTTACTCAGCGCCAACCCCTCCCTTAGCAACCGCTCCGTATGTTCCTTGGTATATACCTTAGTATCTTTGCGAATTGCGCCCCCGGTGGGGGATGATACCTTCCCTCTTGCAGCCTCCTGTCTATACGGTTGAGCCGAAGCGACAACCGGACACCAACCCAAATGAAGCAGTGTCGTCACTATCAGGAGATAAATCATACCTTGGCCCCCTCCGTCAATTCTCTGGCCCTGTCGACGGCTTCTCCTTTCGTGCAAATCTTGCCCTCAAGTTGTTCATCGTAAATCTGTGTAAGGATTTTGGCAAAAACAGGGCCGGGTGTCAGCCCCATGGCAATGAGGTCGTCTCCCGTGAGCAGACGAAGCGGCTTCAGTTCTTCTTCCCTAAATTTTTCACGCATGTGCTGACAGAAATTATAATCGCTGAGGTTGCCGGAGCTGGCAAGGGCGTCCACCCTGCAAACCTCTGCAAGCAGAGGGTAATCCTCGTGGGACAGCAGCCTCTTGAGTTTACTTATCCGCATCTTCCGCGCATCCTTAAGGGCAAGGTGCTTTTTGACCAGCCATTTTATCGTCTCCTTCTCCTCCTTAGAGGTCTTAAGGCGGTCACAAATCTCTCCGGCCATTTCTGCCCCCACCGATTCGTGCAGGGGATACCGTATCCTCCCGTCATTTTCTTCAACGGTCACGGGCTTGGCAACGTCATGGAGAAGCGCACCCATTACAAGCACCCACGAAGGTTTCTTTAGATACGACACTGTAAGGATGGTGTGAACAAATACGTCACCTTCAGGATGGAGATTCTCCGGTTGTTCCACACCTTTCATGGCGGTAATTTCCGGAAGGATGTGCCCCAAAATACACAACTCATCAAGCAACTGAAGTCCCCTTTTTCTGTTATCATCCAGGAGTATCTTCTGCAGTTCCTCGCGTATCCTCTCCCAACTCACACCCAGGACCTTCCGTGCAAGTTCTTTGACGACCTCTCTGGCCGATTCCTCTATTTCATAGCCGAAACGGCTGGCAAACCGCACGGCACGTATCATGCGAAGATAGTCTTCACAAAACCTTTGATAAGGGTCTCCAACAGCGCGCACAAGCCTCAGCTTAATATCTCTCTGACCGCCGACAAAATCCAGCAATTCGTCCTTTACAGGGTCATAGAACATACCGTTAATAGTAAAATCTCGCCTGCGGGCATCCCCTTCCGGGTCAACAAAGCTTACGCTGTCAGGATGACGACCGTCCGAGTAGGGACCTTCAGTGCGAAACGTGGCTATCTCAAACTGAAAACCGTCGGCTACCACTATGACCACCCCGAACTGTACCCCTACGGGTATAGTCTTTTTAAAAAGGTTCATCACCTCCTCCGGACGCGCACTGGTGGCTATATCATAGTCTGCGGATTTTATGCCCATAAGCATGTCACGGACACAACCACCTGCGAAAAGGGCCCTGTGGCCCTTCTCCTGAAGGCGCCTTACCAGATCAGTCGCCGTTTTCCTCTTTATCTCCTGATGGTTCATACTCTAGGTTACCCAGCTACGTCCAGCCCTTTAACTAGGGACTTGAACTGTCTACCCCTGTCCTCAAAATTAACGAACATATCGTAACTGGCGCAGGCGGGAGAGAGTAATACGGTATCGCCCCTTTGGGATACGTTAACGGCAGACCTCACGGCCTCCTCCAAGGACGAGGCAAAGAGGATTTGCGGGGTATCCCTTCCACCCTTCGCCGTAGCAATCAATTCTCCTATCTTTTGCGCGGTTTTCCCAATAAGTATAACACATTTCGTGTGTTTCGCACACTCCTCGGCAAAACCGTCAAACGGGGTTCCCTTGTCGTAACCGCCTGCAATAAGCACCAACGGGCCTTTAAAGGACCTGAGACCGGCAATGGCCGATTCAGCAGTGGTGGCGATTGAATCATTGTAGTAATGCACCCCGTCTCTATCACAAACGAACTCCAGCCTGTGCTCAAGTCCGGAGAACCCTCTCAACGCCTTATCAATATGCTCGCGTCTTGCACCCATTAAGAAGGCCGCGCAGGAGGCGGCAAGGATATTTGCCACGTTGTGCGCACCGGGTAGCTTAACGTCCGGAAGGCACGATACAATCACCTCACCAGGCCCTCCCTCACCGAGACGCATATGAACATTACCGTTCTCTAAGAACGTACCGCGTTTAATGGCATCCCTAGTGCTAAACCAAAAGACCTTTGCCTTGGTCTCACGGGGCCATTTCCTCAGCTCCTGGTCATCAAGATTCAGGATACAGTAGTCCCCAGGATTTTGGAACCGGATTACGTTCTTTTTCGCCTCCATGTACTCGGCGTAGGTGCCGTGCCGGTCAAGATGATTCGGCGCGACGTTCGTCACAATGCAAACATGAGGGGACATCTTTAATTTCCTTAAATCCTCCAGCTGGAAACTGGAAAGTTCCAATACGACAGGGTCGTCCGGCCCTATCTCATCTATACGTTCAAGGAGCGAATACCCGAGACCAATATTGCCCCCAACCCACACCCTGCGCCCCTGGCATCGAAGCATCTCGCCAACGAGGGCGGTAGTCGTTGACTTGCCTTTCGTTCCCGTCACCCCCAATATGGCCGCACGACACATCTTGAAAAACAGATTCATCTCCGTCTCAAGGGGGACATTATTCTCCCTGGCTATTTGTAAAAATTTGGAGTCCTTCGGTACGGCGGGGTTCACCATCACCATATCCACATCTTTAAAGTCTGTCTCCCTGTGACCTCCGAGGTGGAACTCCAATGGTAGCCCATCCAGCGTGGTCAGGGAGGAGGCCAACTGTGCCTCGGTCTTGAGGTCGGTAACAATAAGCCTGGCACCACGGTGCACCAAGAAGCGGGCAAGACCGGCGCCCCCCCCGAAGAGGCCCAGGCCCATAATCGTTATCTTCTTATTCTTGAGGATGTTGTCGTCCATCACCTGAAACCTCTGCAAAACTCTGCATCCGCCTTAGGCGGATCATTCTGAGGAAGCAAAGTGATCGAAGAATCTCTGGTGTAGCGTGCGAGTTTATCTCGCACGTTTAACGTGCCAGACAAGCTGGCACGCTACAAAAAACAGATTCTTCGCTTCGTTCAGAATGACAACATGATGTTAGGAGACTTCTACAACAGCCTCCACGTGTTGTCACCGTCTATTATCTACCACCCGTGATATGTCCCGTCTCATCCTGACAACTGCGTCCTCTACGGCCTTCTCCCAGTCTTTCTCTCCGTGTTTCATTTTCCAAGATTGTTCTTTATACGCAAATGTTATTGCGCGCGAGGAGCTTACAATGGCTCCGTAGCCGTCTGCGTTAAAATAATGACGCATATCTTCCGCCTCTGCGCCCTGTGCGCCGTAACCCGGCACCAAAAAGAAGGCCCTGGGCATAAGACGCCTGAGGCGTCTGCCCAAGACAGGTGCACCTGCGGCCACTACGGCGCCCACTGCACTGTATCCCGATTTACCCACGAGACCGCTGCCCCAATCATTCACTTTCCTAGCCACAAGTTCGCACAGCCTCTCTGCGCCACAACGCCTGTCCTGGAAGTCCTTGGAAGACGGGTTAGTACTCTTGACCAAGATGAAGAGTCCTTTATTATAAACCTCTGCCGCCTTGAGAAACGGCAAAACACTATCCCATCCAAGATATGGGTTCAGAGTAACGGCATCAACTCCGTATCCTTGAGCGGTAAGGCCGTCTATATCTACCTCGCCCAAGTGTGCCTGGGCATACGCCTCCGCCGTGTGCCCTACGTCGCCGCGTTTTATGTCGCCGATTACAAGAAGCCCTCTTTTTTGGGCAAGGTGAACGGTCTTCAGGTAGGATTCAATACCATGCGGGCCCAGGGCCTCATAAAAAGCAATCTGAAGCTTTACCACACCCACATGCGGAGATACGATGTCTAATATGCGGTGGTTAAATTCAAGTACAGAACGGCTGGCCCCTCTGAAGTTTCTCCCGTAACGCTTGAAATTCCTGACCTTTATCTCAGACGGCAGCAATTGGAGCTGGGGGTCTAGGCCCACTACTACCGGGCTTCCCTTCTCTTTAAGCACCTCTATAAGACGGTCACTGAAACTGTTCAAAGTCCGCTTCAGAGTTCAAAGAAGTTTTGTATTATCTTCGGCCCCACTTCAGTCAGGAAAGACTCTGGATGAAACTGCACCCCCTCCAGCACATATTCCCTGTGCCTTATACCCATGATTTCATCCTCGTCCGCCCTTGCCGTTATCTCGAGACAATCAGGGATACTCTCCTCGTCCACTATAAGAGAATGATATCGTGTGGCCTCAAAGGGATTGCACAATCCTTTGTAAACACTCTCCCCGTCATGGTGTATCATGGAGGTTTTCCCATGCATCAACCTCCTGGCCCTTACCACCTTGCCGCCAAATACGTATGCTATACATTGATGCCCCAGGCATACACCCAATATAGGCACCTTACCGGAAAAGTGCTTTATAACATCGTTGGAGATACCACTTTCCTTCGGTGTGCATGGACCGGGAGAGATAATTATGTGCCTGGGCGACTTTTCTTCAATTTCTTTAAGGGTAATCCTATCGTTCCTAAATACCTCTACCTCCTTACCAAGTTCCCCCACACACTGAACCAGGTTATAGGTAAAGGAATCATAATTGTCTATTACGAGTACCAACTTAACCCCTGTCCGCAAAGACATTACCTGTCGTATAATTATCCCGATACTATCAGAAAAACTTCTGGATTCAAAGGGAAATTGGAGGAGAGGAGCGTCTAAAGGATAGATTACCGGCTTAAACTACGAGGATTAGGAACCCGACCTTCGTTCAACAATACATGCTAAGATGAAAAGTCGGCAGGGTCATGCTTGAGAAATCACATTACGATCGTGGTTTCTTAAAACTCAACCTTTTGGTATGTTCGTACACCCGCACTTTACAACCGCGGGGGAGAAAAGATTTTCTCCCGAATAACCTGGCCGGAAGGAACACCTTAGGAAGTGCTATTGGGTAACAATGGATCTTCTGTACTGCTGTATATAATATCGGACACACTCATCTCTATTATTTCATCCATTGCTTTTTCCATCTCACGAGAATCTGCCTCATCCTGACTATTTGTCACGTCAGCCGGACTATCTGCCACCACTCCCGTATTGCTGTAGATAATATCGGATGCCTCTATCTCCAGCACCTCGTCTCTAGGGTTGTCGGCATTCTTGCCTGCACTACTGTACAAAACGTCTGCTCGTACAATTTCTGTCGCCTCCTCCGGCGTGGCACGGGAGCTTTCATCAACTCTCAAGTCCGGAACGGAGACCGTGTAATTGAAATTATCGAGGTCCGCAGCGGCAACAACCTTACCATTTCCCGATTCCTTGGCCTCGCTCAAGACACCCTTACTTAACTTTGGAGTCAATTCGCCAGTGGACTCGCTGGCTCGAATCACGCCATCCGCATAAGCAAACTGTCTACCATTTGTTGTCCCTGCGAGAAACTCCTCATCTGTTCCGACAACAAGGTCTTCTGCCTTGACCACCTCAATACCGCCATTGGTCAAGAGATCCACTTCTCCACCATTAGTAACTGCCATCTTTCTCTTAATAGCCTGTATGCCTTTATTAGAAGCAACGTACTCTTTACAGTACGATTCTTTCTCCTTTATCAGCTTATCGACAATGGGAATACCTGAGACCAGCTCCCTGCAGGCCTCGTCTGCAGCCCTGGCCATATGAAGTTTGCGGACATTAAAAGTGTTTTGAACGGAGGCGGCAACCAAATCTATAGGACTAAACGCCATACTAAACTTATTATCTCGTCTCACTTCTTTTGCCAGGAAGAATTCACTGCCGTCTTTACCGGATACACATTTTACAGACAGCCCAACAGCCACCTGCGTATAAAGTAATAAATACTTGGCACTATGGTTGGTCATTTTCCCGTACATTACTGCATCTACACCCAGAGCCGCAGCAAGGTCACGAGGGTCCGCATTGTAAAGCTTCTCAGCGTTGGTTATGCCTAACTCCTGTAATACGGTATCCGTTTCTATGAGGCTCAGAAGCTCAAACTCCCTCAGTGACATGTAGGCAAAGAAGGATTTTCTCAATCTGTTGGCATATGTCCAGCTCCAGTTATCCTCTTCTCCACCGTCACGGCCGGTAACTGGTACCCAGTTTAGCTTAAAGTTCCCTCCCTCAAGGTTTTCAAACGGTAAAACGGCAATTCTCTTGGGTGGGTCTTCGAAAAACGACGGAGAACACCTCAGGTTGCCCTGCTTCGGGTCAAATTGCAACGTCCTGTCCAGTGAGGTCTTTTTCCCATAAGTCCCGTTTTCTTCTTCCTGTTGATAGAATGGGTCGTCGTTACTCGAAATAAGGTCGTGATTTTGCGTGGCACAACCAGCAAAGAAGAATAGGATTAAAGGAAAGAGAAACGACAGGCTGATTTTCATTACAACATTTACCCCCTAACAAAGGTGTTTAGATATAGGCCCCGCCTAATTTAGATTGCTACCAAGTATATATAGAACAAAACGTCAATGTCAACAATAAAATTCATAATTTTCACCTTAATCATCTACAAGTCACGGAAAGGACGGGACTTAAGAATAGGGTAATGTAAGAATATATCCGGGAGTCGTCTATGTTAAGGACAGGCCCACCCAAATAACGGTATGTCTCCATCGTAGGCGGACCGGGCGGGGTGCCTTCGGCGTGACAGCGTGACAGACCTACCCAGAACGAACCTCTGGTATATGCCTGTTAAAACTGCCGTATCTACCCTGCCTATTGACGGAGGGAAGGAAGGTGTAATCCCACCCTGTCGCAAATATTATTTAAGGAAGACCAACCGCCCCCATCTTACAAACAGTTAAGCAAGTTGTTACAGTACGCCTAGTTAGAATGCTAAGGGTTCTATATTTTTACGTTCACAGAGGTCTTGTCTTGACATAACATGTTTTTGTGATATAGTTAAGGTATAAAACGCGGGGTAGAGCAGCCTGGTAGCTCGTCGGGCTCATAACCCGGAGGTCGTGGGTTCAAATCCCACCCCCGCTACCATATCTTGATTTTGCTTCTCGCAACAAGGCACAGGGTGAAAGTCTATTTTACCTTCTTTACCAACTATACCCGTGATATTCAATCCCTGAGATTCTCTAACATAACTACCTAAGCTTAGTAGGCTGTTAGAAGTGTTATTCCCATCTCGATTGCACCAGAACCCTGCAGTATTTAACCTTGCCTTTCTTACTTTTGAGAAAAAGACGTCCGCACGGGTCCTTCGCTTCGCTCAGAATGACAACGTGGGCGTTACGAGGCTTTTTCAAAACCCTCAAAAGATAACTGTTCCGGGATTATGGCATTATGAGCACTCCTCGCGTGGCGATTATCACGGGAGCAACAAGGGGTGTAGGCAGGGCTTGCGCCCGGACCTTCTCCGCCACCGGCTATAATGTAACTCTGTTCGGACGAAATTCGGACCTCCTCAACAAAATAGTGGAGGAGATAAAAGAACGGAGTGGAAGGGTCCTTGGTGTAAAAGGAGACGTGCGCAATCCCAGTGACGTAAGAGACGCAGTTGAGAAAACGCTTAGAAACTTCGGACACATTGATGTCCTGGTAAATAATGCCGGTGTAGGCTACGGTCTTATACCCTTAACTGAGTTTTCGGACAAACAGTGGCACGAAACTATAGACACCAATCTAACGGGTGTATATTATTTCACCAAGGCCGTAATCCCCGCGATGAAGCCCCGCAGGTCGGGCATAATAATAAATATATCGTCCGGGGCGGGAAGGCACGGCGTAGGCGGCCTCTCGGCGTACTGCGCATCAAAATTCGGCGTGATTGGACTTACCGAGAGCGTTGCAGAGGAAGTAAAGCAATATGGAATCAAGGTCGTAGCCCTCTGTCCGGGCGGCATTAACACAGAGATGCACAGGGCTATCTTCCCCGAGCACGAACCGGAAGGGTTGCTCACTCCCGAAGAGGTTGCCCAAAAGATACTCTCCCTATCAGACCCCGATGACGGTACGCGTTCAGGTACGTCGGTGCACATCCACAAAAGGTATTAATAGTTACGAAAGGGTACGGATCTGCGCCTCGAGGTGCGGACGACAAGATTACTACCATTCTTGCCAGAGAAATAGAATCCGTGGCAGACCCATTCTTTGAAAATATAAGACTCAAAAACACCGCGAAGGAGCGGCGAATACTGTCTGATTACGCAACCCTCAGCTCGGACGGGCTTCGGAGGAGACCGGAGAGAGAGGACGATCTGCGAGGCTCATTTTCACGCGACGCCGACCGTATACTCCATTCCAGAACGTACACCAGATACATAGACAAGACCCAGGTCTTCTATCTCGTCCCTCATGACCATATTACTCACCGTGTGCTCCATGTCCAACTTGTATCCAAGATATCCAGGGTAATCGGGCGCACCCTGGGGCTAAACGAAGACCTGACAGAGGCCATAGCGCTTGGTCACGACCTGGGTCACTGCGCCTACGGTCACGACGGCGAAGATTATTTATCGGCATTGTGCCTGAAGCACGGTATTGACAGGTTCGTGCATTCAGTCCAGGGTGTCCGCTTCATGGACAGGATTGAATGGGAAGGAAAGGGCATGAACCTGACACTGCAGGTGCTTGATGGCATCCTCTGCCATGACGGTGAGAGCGACCAGCTTACTCTTACGCCGCACCGCAGTAAGACCTGGGAAGATCACGAAAGGGAGTTGAAAGAAAAGACGCTTAAAGGAAGACATGCAGGGCTCTTTCCAATGACACTCGAAGGGTGCGTGGTCAGACTGGCGGACAGCATCAGCTACATAGGGCGGGATATAGAAGACGCCGTCACCATAAAACTTATCAAACGAGAGGAAATCCCCAAGGACTGCATTGACGTCCTGGGCATAGACCCCAACAAGATAGTGGCCACACTGGTAAATACCCTGGTAAGGGATTTAATCAGAAACAGCCTGGACAAAGACTTCATAACCTTCAGCAAGCCCATCTCCGAGGCATTCATAAAATTAAAGAACTTCAATTACAAGAACATCTACCTTAACCCCAGGATAAAGACACAGTCTGAAAAGATAAAGGAAATCTTCGGCTTTATGTTTGAATCATTTCTGAAACACGCAGAGGAGGGCAGAAAAGAATCCCGCATTTTTAAAGACTTTTTACGTGAGATGAACGAGGATTACATACGCAACACTCGGCCGGCAGAAAAGGTCAGGGACTTTATTGCCGGCATGACGGACGACTACTTTATATACTGCTTCAAGGAATTGCCATCAAAGCCCGAAGGGCTTACACTGCCCGAACCCTTCGGATACATAATCCCTTAAGAATTAAGATAAAACCAACGGCTGGAGAAGAGAACCCATGGACACAACGGATATATTCAAACACAAAGGAAAGTTCTTTGAGATACTGCAAGAGACGGAAAAATCACAATCAGGCGTGATGACCCTGGGTGTGGGGCGGGACACCGGCGCCGGGGATTCACACCCCGGCGACCAGATTATTTACGTGGTCGAAGGCAAGGCGTTTGTGCGTGTAGGAGAAGGTGAGACTGTGGCCGGCCCAGGAACACTGCTTACCATCCCTGCAGGTGTCCACCACTACGTAAGGAATGAGGGTGACGTGCCATTATTCATACTGACGGTATATGCCCCAAGGGCCTACTGAGAACCCTTTAGAGTCCCTTTCAGCGCCCCTATTACCTCTTCGGGTGCAGGCCGCTCCATAACGTTCGGTGTCACCTTCACCCAGCGTACTACACCCTGTTTGTCTATGACAAAAGTTGCCGGCCTTGCGATGTCCCCGCCGCCGTGTCCGTCCGGGTGTATCACCCCATACCGAGAGATAACCTGACATTTAGAGTCGGATAGCAGCGTAACGTCAGAAGTAAGTTTTTTCCCCCTAAAAACCTTCAGCGATTCAATACTGTCTGCGCTGACGGCCACCAACCTCGCCCCCAACTCCTTAATACTCGACATCCTTTCTCCAAGACCTTGGAGTTCTGCACTGCAGGTCGGTCACCACACGCCACGATAGAATACCAATATAACATTTTCTTTCCCGTGAAGACTTGACAGGACAAACTCTTTGCCATCGGAGTCGGGTAGGCTGAAATCCGGGGCCTCATTGCCAACCGTCGCCCCAATATGGGCCTCCGGAAGCGATGCCCAACCAAAACGCAGGTAGATAAACCCCACTGCCACGGCCAACGTAAGTACCAGCGCCGTAACGGTCCAAGTTGAATACCCCCGCCTGAACTGTATTAATGCCCATGCTACAGCCACAAGCAGGATAATAAGATTGGGCAAGGACGTGTTCCTCACCCAGGGGACCTTGAGGAACAAAAAATAAGTCGCAGGCCCGCCTATCAAGGCGAGAAAGACGGGAGCCAGACATATAATTCTTGACTTCATACTGTGGTCAGCTAAAACTATAAATTAAGACCTCTGCAAAATCCTGGACTTACGTCCATCACATCTCCGAACGCAGGGGTGCGATTTATCGCACCCGCCAGGGGGATCTTCTATGTAGGGACAGACCTTCAGGTCTGTCCGACACAGACAGGTCTAAAGACCTGTCCCTACAATAAACCAAGCCCCTACAAAAGATTTAAGAAAGAATCTCTTTTAATCTGAAAGGTAACGTACATTACACTCTTTTGGAGGTCTCATATTAATACAAATTATTTGCCACTAGCCTTTCTCTGGCGCCTCTTGAGTATATATTTTTTCCTGTTCAGTCTATGCTTCTGTTTTCCCTGAAAACCTGCCGCCATAAATGTCTCCTTTAGGACAAACTAAAAATGTGAATTTACCACAAATTCAGTAAGTAATTCAACGCCTAGCGGACCTCGGTAGAAAAGGCCTTTTGCCGCAGCTCGTCCGCCTCCTTCACCAGCCTTTCTTTTGTCTCCGCCAAGGGTACAAACTCCTTCTTCCTCAATTTAAAACTCAGGACATGGTTATCTTTTATATTCATAGGCACTGCTACGTCCGAAAATAAGTCCAAAGGAAATACCTGATAATACGGCGGACTTACTTTTGCGTATACCGTTTCCCTGTCGTATTCGAGCTTACCGTCGGCATCTCTTTTCTCTATCACAATCTTCCGGGTACCATAGTAAACAAATTCCATGTCCACGGGGCTCTCACCAATCAGTTCGTCATCAACGAACACCTGCGCCCCCGGGGGGTCGGTCTTAATGGTGAGCGTCCTTGTAACACAACCAAGGCCGCCGAAGGCAAGCGCCGTACATACACAAAGACACATGTACCTATTCAAGAAAGATGACATGGGCCTCGAGGGTCTCCAGGTCGAGAACGGCAATGGACGGCCTGCCGTAAAGCCACCCGCCGCACTCTCCAGGGTTAATGAATAGCGGCTTGCCGCCGTTTATCTCCGGCTCATGGGTATGGCCGGATATAACCACATCAGCCTTCTCTTTGAGATTCTCCCGCACCCGCTCTAAATAATGTGTTATCAGGATGTTCCTGCCGTTAAGCTCAAACAAAAACGGGGCCTCATGCACCTCACTGCAAAGTCCCTTTAGGCCCTGTTTCTCACCGTCGTTATTTCCGTACACGCCGACCAGTCGTATTCCCGGTTTCTGCAGCTCCTTAAGTGCAAACGGCGCCACGTAGTCCCCTGCGTGTATCATACACTCCACGCCGTGGACCTTAAACATCTCCAGGGCCTTCCGTATCATAGGTACGTTATCGTGCGAGTCTGCTAGTATTCCTACCTTCACAGTCTCAATCGGTAAAATGAGCTCTTGGCAAAAATTGGTTTGGCATGATGCCCCTGGCTGAGATCTGCCTTTGCCGCCGCAATACA
>MHZB01000050.1 GCA_001828605.1 Planctomycetes bacterium RIFCSPLOWO2_12_FULL_50_35
CAAGGTTGCCCCTATTCCCACTATTCACCAAGATAGAAATAACACCCCTGGTAAACCAGGAAAAGGCCCTGCAGGATGCCCGCAGGATGTATCAACTGGTAAAAGACGTCGACACGATGGTCTTCCCCACCAGTCCATAGCCTCGTAGGGGCAGACTTCCGTGTCTGCCCATTTGTAATCACCACATCTATCGGGCCTTACCAAATGTAGCGTTGGAGCTTGCTCTCCGCCTTAGGCGGATTGAACGTGGCAGCAAGCTGCCACGCTACACAAAAATATTTTTTACCGTATGGTGCGCCTCGGCGCACCATATACTTTTATCGTCATTGCGGGGGCGTAATGTCTATGAGATTGCTTCGCTTCGCTCGCAATGACAAAAAGTAGTCACAGGATGTGTCTGGACACACCATTCCACTATCCTCGTATATTTCCTACACTCCTACCAACAACCCCATTGACCAGCAAAAGACTGATGGGGTATTATTTTGTTGACCGCAGAGCTTTAAGGGGAGATTCTATCTAGCACTTAAAACCTAGGTTGTCCTCGTGTATAATGAAATAGGTGCCTTTTTAAAGTTAAATAAAATTCTATTTGCATTTTAAAATGCAATAACGGAAATGCTAAGAGAAAATATAGAAAGAATTTTAAGAGAATACCCTTCCGCAAAGAATGAGCCTTTCTCGGGACATGCTTTAGCTCACTTTTTACGCCACGATTTCCCAAAGGATTTAGAGAGTTTAGTCGATAACCCAAATAGATACAAATTTACTGGCTCGGCCGGTCAAGGGACTTGGGCTAACTGCCCTTGGGTTGCAGTTTTTGATATTCTTGTTACAGAGTCGGCACAATCCGGTTATTACCCTGTCTATTTATTTCAAGAAAATATGAAAGGAGTGTACCTTTCTTTAAATCAGGGTGTAACAGAGATAAGAGAGAAATATAAAGATAATCCGAAGCATGTCTTAAAAATACGGGCATCAGATTTTAGAGCGCAAATCGGACCTAGTCTTGAGGAATTTCAAGATACACCAATAAACCTAGCAATTTCATCAACTTCAGAGCTTGCAGCGTTCTACGAAGTTGGTAATATTTATGCGCAATATTACAATTCTGACAATCTACCCTCGGAAGATCAACTCATATCAAATTTCAGAGATATGCTGAGATTATATGAGCTCCTCAGCTATAACGAAAATATTCCGACTGCATCGTCTGTGAGAGAACAAGACGAACCATATATTTCAAAGGGTACAGAAGACCTTAGGAAGTTACGAGAACACAAAAGGATAGAGAGAAATGTAAAATTATCGAAGGCAGCAAAAAAAAATCATGGCTACACTTGCCAAGCATGCGGTTTTAATTTTGCTAAATTTTATGGCCTATTGGGTGAAGAATTTATCGAAGCACATCATCTGACACCTATATCCGAGTTGAAGGGCCAGCGGGTTACACTTGATCCGGTTCATGATTTTGCAGTTCTTTGCTCTAACTGCCATAGTATGATTCACAGATTTGAAAAGCCAGAAGATATAGAAGCCTTTAAAAGGATCTTGCGCCAGCGAAATATCAATTAACACAACGTTAGAGAAGTAGGTGGGTGCTCAGGGCTTTAGCCCTAGGTATGGATTGTAGATATTAATTCACACAGGGCTAAAGCCCTGCGATCCTCTCCCCATAAAATTCGTAGGGACACAACATATTGTGCTCCTATTCTTATTAATCCAAATTTGTGCTGTACTACGCAGGCAGTGAGATGGTCTTTGATGTGCCGGCGTAGCAGTCCTTGTAATAATCGCCGGAGGCCTGCAGTTTGTGCAGGTTTTCAAGCACCTGCAGGAATACCTGGTCCCAGTCCTGGCTTACCCTGAGGGCAAACATGGAGTTGCGCGGGTCGCCGGTCTCCTGCATGGACGTCCTGAACCTCTTGCGGATGCTGTCTCCAGCGTATACATGGTCATATACGTACTGCATGCCGTCTACAAAATCGTCCAGGGTCATGTCAACAAACTTATGAACCACGTTGGCAGTTTCATAGTAGACCCAGTCCTCGGGGAAATTCTTGCGGAAGAGCCTCTTCTCCGAATCAAGCCGGTAGAAAAGTGGCGTCTTGGGGAATGGACAGTCAAGACCGTAGGTCAGGATGTCCACCTTGCAGTCGTACACAAAATCAACCATTTTCTTGAACGAATCCTTGTCGTCGCCGTCGGCGCCGAACACCACTGAGGCCCAGACGATAAGACCCGCATCGTGTATCTTCTTTATGCAGTCCTTGTAATTGGTCGCCCCCAGTTTTAGGTTCACCCTCTTGCCCATCTTTTTGAGGACCTCCGGGTTGGTGCTCTCAATACCGACCAGGAAGCCGAAGTTGCCTGACTTTCTCATCAGGCTGAGGGCCTCTGCGTCCTGTGAGATATTCAAGGCTGTAAAGCCAAGCCAATCCTTCTTAAGGTCTCTCTCAATCATCCCCCTGAAGAGGTTCTTCGCCCTTTCGGCCGAGCGCGCGCCGTGGCCGTAGAAATTGTCCTCGGCGAACATAAGTCCCTTATAAGTCGTGGCCGCCATCTCATCGAGCACGTCCTCGTAGGGCCTCTCCCTGAACTTCTGTCCCTGGAAAGTGGGCACGCTGCAGAAATCGCAGCGGTTGGGACAGCCCTTGGTGGTTATTATAGAAGAGAACTTGTAGCCGTACTTCCTTCTCATAAGTTCTCTGTCGGGATATACTCTTTTTAGCACTGAGAGGTGCGGGAGGCCGCCGTCATAACGTCTCTGCAGCTTCCCGTTTTCAAAATCCTTTATGACCTGCGGCCAGACGGTCTCCGCCTCGCCCGTAATAACCGTGTCTGCGTACTGCAGGGCTTCTTCTGAGGACACAGAGGTGTGTATGCCGCCCATAATTGTGGTACAGCCGTGTTTCTTCGCCGCCTGGGCAATCTTGTAGGCCCTTGGGGCCTGATAGGTGAGTGCGGTTATTGCTACTATATCCGGGGGGGCAAAGGTTATGTTCTCTTCGCTGTCATCAAGCGCCAGCTCCAGGTTCTCGTCAACGACGTCAAACTCCCAATCATCACCCGGTGTGAGGGCAGCAATGTAGGCCAGATTCAGAGGCATCTGGACTATTACAGATATGCTTTCCTCGCCGTGACGTCCTGGAGGATGAGGGTTTACGAGCATTATCTTCTTCATAACCTTTATCTCCCGTTCTCTAAAATCATGTTTGCGACCCGCCAGCCCGAAGACACGACGGCACAGACACCGGGTCCCGGGTTGGTCCAATGTCCCGCCATGTAGAGGTTATCTACCGGCGTCTTATTACTTAGCCTGCCCGGTCCCGTCTGGTCCAACGTTACGGCCCACCCGTATGCAGCACCCTTTGAATTAAGTGTATACCGCCAAAGGGTCTTTGGTGTTGCCGCATCCACTACCTCGATGTGTCTTTCAAGGTTCGGCACAAAATCTTCCAGGTAGCGTATTGTACACTTGGTAAGTCTATCTTTCAAGCCCTTCCAGTCCTTAACCTCATCATATTTTTCCTCTGTGGTGGCCACTACTGTTATCTCCTGCCGGCCCTTTGTGGCAAGTGACGGGTCTACCTTGGTCGGCGCCGATACGTATTTCCACTGGTTGTTAGGGCTGTGATAAAACCCCCTCTTAAAATTACTTAAATCCACATTCGGGTCCAGACCAAGATAAAGGAGAAAATAAGAAGGACTTTCTTTCATCCCCCTGATTCTGTCCATATAAGCCGGGTCCACTTCTTCCTTGATCAGGTCAGAAAAAGTCTGTTTGGCGTCAACGTTTGAGACAACGTATTCAGCCTTAACGTCTTCACCCCCGTCAAGTCTTACTCCGGCCACCTTGTTATCTCTAAGAAAAATCTCTTTTACCTTGGAAGACAGGAGCAGGTCACCGCCAGAGTCCCTGAGACTCTTGGCAAAGGCGTTTGCAAAATTTTGTGTTCCTCCCTTTGGATACCAGGCCCCGTCTCTGAGATAATTTACAAGCATCTGGCACATACCGATACTCGAAACCTCATACGCCGGTGAACCTAGATACCCCCACTGCCCCGCCAGTACCGTCTTAAGCTCCAGGTCGTCGAAGAAACTGTCGAGCATTACCCCATAGGTCTGTTCCCTGTACTTCTGCAGTGTGGGGCTATTCTCCGATTCGTTTATTATGGCCCTGTACAGCTTTATAAACTCACTAAAAAATCTGGATATATTATCCTTTTCTGCCGGGTATCTCCGTTGTAAGGACGACTTATAGCTCTCGATGTCTGCGGGTATGTCTATGGAGAACGAAGGGAATATGAGGCTGTCCATCGGGTCCAGCCCAAAGAATTCCAGCTCTATCCCCAATTCCTTCAGGCATCTGCCAACTATACTGTACTTACTACAGCCCCCGATGTGATGTACGGCGGAATCGAAGATATACGCCCCTCGTTTAAACGACGTGCAGTAGCCCCCTGGGATGTTATGCTGCTCTACTACCAGGGTCTTCTTGCCCCTCTTGGCAAGGAAGGCGCCCGAAACCAGCCCTCCTACGCCCGCTCCAATTACAACAACATCATATTTATCCTGCAACTCACTCTTTTTTATAGAAAGGCCGTGTCCCGCCATTTCTAGGAGTATTTAGACATTATCAGGGCAGAACAATTGCCCGTATACGAGAATGACTCCACAAGCACATTATCTACCCGTGCCTGTCTCTTTTTATTCGGCACGTAGTCCAGGTCACAGTCAGGGTCAGCTTCTTTATAGTTGATGGTAGGGGGGATAAACCCCGTATTGATTGACATGACCGAGGCCGCACACTGCATCGCACCTGACGCATCAAGGCAATCTCCCGTCATGGACTTTATCGCACTTATAGGTATCTTCTTTGCAAGGTCGCCGAGGGCCTTCTTTATGACGGTGCTCTCCATCCTGTCACCGTTAATACTGGAGTTGGCGTTAGCATATATCAAGGAAACGTCCTTCGGCTTGAGTCCGGCGCCATTGAGAGCCATGGATATGGCCCTTACCCCTCCCCCCCGGTCTTCACTGCCGCCCAAGTTGGGGTTGAAGCTGGTACCATAACCTTTAACCTCTGCGTATATCTTGGCGCCCCTTGCCTTGGCATCTTCCATGCATTCAAGAAGGAGAAGCGCTGCGCCCTCACCCATAACTATACCGTTACGCCTTTTGTCGAAAGGCGCACATATCTCTACGCCACCGGCGCTATTGCTCCCGGACAGCACCCCCGCTTTGCAGGCAGCCCAGAATATATTCTTGGTAAGCCCATACACACCGCCCGCCATAACGACCTTTATCCTGCCAAGCCTAAGAAAGTCAGAGGCACATATTATTGCGTCCACACCGCTTGATTCACCGGTAGAGATGGTAGAGTTGAGTCCCTTTGCCCGGCAAAATATAGAGGCACGGCTGGCGGGGGCGTTTAAGACCGTATTAGGAAAGTCCATCGGGTTGACGTAGTTAGGCCCCTCACTGAGGGCCTCCATATCAAAGGTGCTTATGCTGTCAATGCTGCCAAAGGTGGAGCCGAGAACTATACCGAAGTCATCCTCCTTGTATACCTTATCGAGTTTGGCGTCCTCCATGCATATGCTTGAGGCGGCGGTAACCAAGAGAGACGTCCTGTCAAAATGACGTATCCCCTTACTCCCCAAGAACTTGTTAGGGTCAAAATCCGGTATCTCTCCGGCCTTTTTGGACCTATATTCACTCACGTCAAAAAGGCTTATCGGCTTTATGCCTGAGACACCGTTCTGCAGGTTCTCCCAGAAACTCTCCTTGCCGACGCCGACAGGGCTTATGATGCCTATGCCTGTAACTACTACCCTTTTTTCCATTAGTCTGCTTATTCCAGAAACCAAAGACAGAAAACCGCCAGATGAAGACTTATAACTGCACCTACTGGTGATTTAGTTAAGGAATTTCTTGACTACCAGACAGCTGTTATTACCACCAAAGGCGTACGCAGTGTTAAGGGCGATGTCTACGCGGTGTTCTCGCGATACGTTCGGCACATAGTCCAGGTCGCATTCGGGGTCTTTTGTCTCGTAGTTTATCGTGGGTGGGACTTTATTGTTTTTAACCGTCAGCGCACAGGCAATAGTCTCTATGGCACTTGCCGCGCCCATAGTATGACCCATCATAGACTTTATAGAACTTACCATGAGCTTATTAGCATGCCTACCAAACACCTTTTTTATAGAAATAGTTTCTGCCTTATCGTTGGCAACGGTGCCGGTGCCGTGGGCACTGATATACTGTACGTCCTCAGGGTTAATCCGAGCATCCTGAAGGGCCTTTTTAACGCAAGAGATTACGCCGTCTCCCTCGGGATGAGGGATTGTAATGTGATAGCTATCGCAGCTCAGACCGTATCCTATAATCTCCGCATAAATGTCCACTCCCCTCGCTAAAGCGCTGTCCAGGGACTCCAGCAGCAGTATGCCCGCCCCCTCTCCGATCAACATCCCCTTTCGATTCTTGTCAAAGGGCCTGCATACGTCCGGCGCCACTGCGGCCAGACGGCTGAAGCCTGTAAAGGCTACCTTTGAAAACGGATCCGAACCGCCTGCAAGCATGAAGTCCACCCTACCCAGTTTTATAAGGTCGCAGGCGTAACCGATGGCGTAGTTACCTGCAGCACACGCTGTAGGTATAATGGTGTTAGGCCCCTTAAACCCAAACACCTTGGCTATATTGGCGGGTATATTGTTGCACGGGTGCTGAAGGAAGAGCCGGCTGTCAATCTGGCTCTCCTCGTTTTCATATCGGAGGAGGTCAATTTTTTCTAGTATCTGTATCTCACCGCCGGTCGTTCCAACCGAGACACCCATTCTCTCTGGGTCTATAGCATTCAATTTAAGTCTCGAATCGTCCAGTGCCAGCTTGGCAGCCGCTATAGCAAACTGAGAACCCCTTCCGAAACTCTCAGTCGAACCATTATCTATATAGTCGTGAAAGTCAAAGTCTTTCACCTCACATCCCTTGTGAACCTTATGTTGGGACGTGTCAAAACAAGTAACGTCATCTACGCCAGATTTGCCCGCAAGTATAGCCTCCCAAAAGGCTTCCTTACCTGAACCAACAGGCGTTATGGCACCTACACCCGTAATAACTATACGTTTATTATACTTATTCATACCTCCGCAACCTCAACCGAGAGACGTCTTATCAGCCGTAGCAAAAGTGAATGAAGCCTTCGCTACCGTATCCTCTCCAACTCTTGCAATGCCTCGCACCATGGCCGCATTAGAGACAACCTTCTCTACGTCTATCTCCAGAAACAATTGGTCCCCTGGGAAAACTGGTTTCACAAAACTTGCTTTTACTCCGGCCAGTAAAAAGACTGCGCCCGGATTGTTGTCCTGTTTGAAGCTTTTCTTGAAGAGTATTATTGCGGCCTGCGCCAATGCCTCTAGGGTAAGGGCCCCCGGCATTATTGCATATTCTGGAAAGTGCCCTGCGAAGAAAGGTTCATTCCCGGAAACATTCTTGAGGCAAACTACCCTTTTCCCTTCCTCTAATTCAACTACTTTATCTATAAACAGGAAGGGGTATCTTTGGGGGACGAGCTTCTTTACCTCCTCGAAATTCATTATCATAGGCCCCTTTTGTCAAGCCTTTTGGGCCTAGGCTTCCTGCAGCCTTCCACTCTCAGCCAGCACCGATTTGGTCATGTCAATGGTAGCCGTCAAAGAGGTGATATCTACCAGCTTCTCCTCTGGTATCTGAATCTTAAATTTCTTCTCTATAAGAGCTAATATCTCTAGGGCTAAGAGAGAGTCTATCTCTAATTCCTTAAAGAAATTGGCATCTCTCTTCTTCCAAATTTCGTCCCTATCTAGTTCCGTAACTTCCGCAACAATGGACGTTACCTCTTTTTCGATATCTTCTACGTTCAACACGCTCTCCTTAATGTTAAAAAGCCGCTAATAAGCTAAATAACCCCTCTGAAGATACAGCTCTCTACGTGAATTGTCTAACATATACCACAGCCTCAACTATATTGTCAATAGCAATCTTAGGCCCTAAGTCCATAGTTCTGCAAGGCGCAGTTAAAATCTTAGACAAGGCGATAAAACCGTCAAGTGTTGGGGCGTATAACGCCAAAACTCTTACCGTAAAAGCGCTGTCCATACCGCAGTTACTGACAGTACCCTCTGCAAGACTGCGCATTTCCTCGGCCGATGTTGGAGGCCTCATTTTTCCCATCCATTTTGGAAAGGTTTATAACATCCAAGTCCTTAAACTGCGAGGGTTTCTACGGCACACGTCCACATCTGCCTTGTCGATCCTTTTCAAGTGACTTAAAGTCCTTGACAAAATCTTTTCGTTCTGTAGAATGGCTTTTTCTTTTACTTGCGGAGATTCTACTTTGCCCCCAGTGACAAAGAACTTCACCATCAGTAAATCTAACGAGGTCTTCAAAGAGGCATTAAAACATATCCCCGGTGGGGTGAACAGCCCGGTAAGGGCCTTCGGCCCCGTCGGTGGCCATCCCATATTCATACAGTCCGGCTCGGGATGCCGTATAAGAGACATAGACGGCAACGAGTATATAGACTACGTGTGTTCCTGGGGACCCCTAATCCTTGGTCATAACGAACCATACGTAGCAAGACAAATTAAGGCCGCTGTAGATAAGGGTACAAGCTTTGGGGCGCCCACAGAGTTAGAGGTACAACTGGCTAAACTCGTAAAAGAGTTTATGCCGTCCATTGATAAGGTAAGGATGGTAAACTCCGGTACGGAAGCCACTATGAGCGCCATCCGGCTTGCCAGGGGGTTTACCAGGCGTGATTTGGTAATAAAGTTTGAAGGCTGTTATCATGGTCACGTAGACGGCCTCTTGATAAAGGCAGGGTCCGGGGCAACAACACTGGGTGTACCGACAAGTCCGGGCGTCCCCCAGGGTTATATTGACAGCACAATTATCCTCCCCTTTAACGACAGTAATGCTGTAGAAAATTTTTGTAGGGAACGGGGTAAAGAGGTTGCCTGCATAATCCTGGAACCGGTGGCAGGGAACATGGGCGTAGTACCACCCAAACCCGGTTACCTGGAAAAGCTGCGGGAGATAACAAGGCATTACAGTATCGTCCTCATCTTTGACGAGGTGATGACGGGTTTCCGCGTATCGCCTGGCGGCGCACAGGAACTGTACGGTATAAAACCCGACCTTACTACATTAGGAAAGGTAATTGGCGGCGGCCTGCCGGTAGGCGCCTACGGCGGGAGGGCTGAGATAATGGACCGCGTAGCCCCGGTTGGCCCAGTATATCAAGCTGGAACGCTCTCCGGGAATCCTGTGGCCATGAGCGCGGGCATAGCTACCCTTGAGAGACTGAGGGATAAAAACATATATAAGCAGCTTGAAAAAAAATCCCAATGTCTTGCAGAAGGATTCGAGAAATCGGCGCGTGACGCCGGGGTAAAAACATACCACACAAGGGTAGGTTCCATGCTCTGCACCTTCTTTACAAAAGACACCGTTCACGATTATAAGACGGCAACGTCTTCTGACACAAAGCGTTACGCTCGCTACTTTAACGGCATGTTGGAAAGGGGCGTATATCTGGCGCCTTCCCAGTTTGAGGCAGCCTTCGTCTCCGCCGCCCATAATGACTCAGACATAGAGGCCACTATCGAGGCGAGCTGTCAGGCAATGAAAGATTTACCGTAGGTCTAAAATAATGGAAGCCCATGCAAGCAGAGACAATCTACGAGAAGCCTCTCAAAGACTTAACGCAATGTGCCTCAAGGCAGAGAGGATGCTGCACACTACTATAGATGGGTTTATACGTCACAGTGAGAAGAGGATAAAACAGGCTGAAGAGATTGGAGACGATATATTCAAGGATGAAAAGGAACTAACAGGTTTCCTGGTTGGAATTCCCGGCAAAACGGAAGAGGAGAAGGAGCAACTAAAGGAACTTATTGCAGCGGTAAGCCATCTTCATAGGGTCGCAGAGGCATTGAAGAACATGCTGCCTATCGTAAGGAATAAGATAAAGGACGAGATTCTTTTCAGCAACAAGGCCGTAGAGGAATTAAAATCCCTTTTTGAAAATACCCGTAAGATTCTCAAAAGTGCGGGAGATGCATTTCTAACCGGAAATCCCGTCCTGGTAAAGTATGTGTTGGAGGAAGGAGTACGCCTGAATGAGGTTGGTGATAATTATGCCATAGAACATGAAGACAGACTTATTTCAGGGGTATGCGTACCCAAGGCATCTCCATTATACATAAATATACTAGATTGTTTATCCAGAGTTAACTGGCATACAATGAGGGCTGTGGAGAGATTTTCCTCCAAAAAGGTATGAAGGACGGGCAGGCAATAACAAACCTGCCCTCCCCATTAGTGTTGTGAGCAGAGCTTGAACAGCAAAGGGCCGCCGGACACATATATCGCATACGGAAGGGCCATAAGCCTTGGCTTCTTCATGGTGGGGTCAATTGTAGGCTGTTATTTTGTAGGAAGCTATCTGGACTCTCGCTTTGGCACGACGCCAAAACTGATGATCACGTTTGTTATGCTGGGCATAGCCGCAGGTTTTGTGGAGTTCTACAGGGTGTTGAAGAAACTCTCGGCAAATAAAAGGCCTTAGGGCATTTGGTGATGAGAGAACTGAACAAGGCTAATCTATTCGAACTAGACCCGGGTTTCCCCGAAAGGGTATTCGACACGTCTCTATTTACGGGAATGCTGCTCATAGTGTGCTCCACGGCGCTGAATTCCATAAACTTTACCTTAAGCCTGGCGGCCGGTGTAGCCATCAGCCTCGCCTTCTGCCGGGTGTCGTGGTGGAGCATACGCCGCTTTATGCAGCCCGGATTGAAAGGGCAAAAACCCGCCTTTCTCTTACTCGGCATCATTAAATACGTCGCTATGGGTGTTGCCCTTTTTCTCCTGTTCAAACACTTTGACGTACACATAGTGGCGCTTTTCGTCGGCCTTAGCACCGTACAGGCCGTAATTACGTTAAAACTCCTAAGCTTATTGCTGGTTGGTTTCCTTAACAAATCGGTCAGGGTCCCAAGCGTACATTCACGGGACGTCTTCTAATCAGAAAGGAACGATAAGAGACTGCAATGACTGAAACATCACAGTCACACGGTGTCGTCGAACTGCCTTGTTTCTTGGAACTTTTCGTAGGCAAGGACTTTACACTGTTCGGTCTCACGGAAGAGCAGTTGGTGCCGGTGGTAATATCCGGGATAATAATAATATTTCTGTCGTTCCTGTCCATTTCGGTAACAAGCCGACTCGAGAAAATACCCGGTACCATGCAGGCACTGCTTGAACTGGTGGTGGAGGGGCTGGACGACTTTATTGAATCGCAGATGGGCCACGTAGGCCGCGCCTTTTTACCGTTCCTCGGGAGCCTGTTTATTTACATATTATTTATGAACCTGATAGGGCAGATACCGCTTTTCCATTCCCCTACGGCTAACTACAATACTACGCTAGCCCTTACGCTTATAGTATTTCTGGTCACCCAGTACCAGGGAATAAAGACACGTGGACCCGTAGGTTATATTAGACATTTTGTCGGAGACCCCCTCTGGATGGCGCCTATATTCTTCCCACTGCACATCATACAGGAGTTCTTGGCCCGTCCGCTCTCCCTGTCCGTCCGTCTATTCGGGAACCTGATGGGGGAGCATACCGTGCTTGCGATATTTATAGGTTTCTCCCCCCTCTTGTTGGGCTTTATCCCCATTCCCATACAACTTCCCATAGTCCTCTTGGACATGCTTTGTGCCACCCTTCAGGCAATCATCTTTTTCCTGCTGGCGTGCTTTTACATCTCAAGTGCAATGGGTGTACATGATGAACACTAAGGAAACGGAGGTATATCAATGATATATTTTGCAGCATTAGTCTTGGGTGTTGCTTTTGTGGCCATAGCCTCTTCCGGATGCGGCATAGGTATGGGCCTCTGTGTTGGAGGGGCGCTAAACGCAATGGCAAGGCAACCTGACCTGTACGGTAAATTCCAGATAGTCATGTTCATTGGTCTTGCCTTCATCGAATCGCTGACCATATACGCCCTTGTCATATCGTTTATACTCCTGGGCAGACTGCCCACTACGGAAGAAGTCATGGAGATAATCAAGCACACAGCCAAATAGCTTTCAGTGGAGGTCCTAAGACTTGGAATTCTTAAAAGCCCTCGGGGTTGATCTTAGACTGCTTATAATACAGGCAGCCGGTTTTCTGATACTCCTCTACATACTGAGGAAATACCTCTTTGGCAAAATACTGGCGGCCCTAAAGGCCAGACGTGAAGAGGTTCAGGAGACCTACAGGAAGTCGGAACAGTACCGCGCAGAAGCGGCAAATCTAAAGACGAATTACGAGAGAAAGGTAACTGAGGCCGAAGCGGAGGCGGAAAAGAAGCTCACTGCCGCCGTAAAGGAGGCCAAGGTACTGGGCACGGAGATAGTTGAAAAGAGCCGTCAAGAGGCCGAGACAATAAAACGAAAGGCGCATGAAACGGTGGAGCTGGAGAGAAAAAAGGCGGCGGCAGAGATTCGGAACCAGGTGGTAGACCTTTCCATACTCGCCACCCAAAAACTTATAGAGACGTCCATCAGCAAGGCCAAGGCGGAAGAATTGGTAGACGAGTTCATCAAAGGCGTGGAGGGTATTAAGTGATAGATAAGACGCTAGCCATAGGGTATCTCCAGGCGCTTTTCGAGCTGGCCAGATCAAAAGACCAATTTCAACAAGTCACCGGCGATTTGGAGGTCGTGGCTGAGCTTTTTAGACAAAATGAGAAACTGAAAAAAATCTTTCTCCATCCCTCAGTCACACGGGACGAAAAGACAAGACTCGTCAAAGGCGTCTTTGCCCCACACGTAAGCCCCCTGGTCAGGAACTTCTTTCTGCTTCTTGTGGAAAAAAGACGGGAGAATATATTAGACGACCTCCTGGAGCAGTACCACGCGGTGGCCGACTTAGTCGGCGGAAGGCACAGAGCCTTCATCAAGACGGCCGCACCTCTGACAGAAGACAGCCTTACCAGACTCAAGAAGGCCCTGGAAGACATGACTAAGAAAACAGTCGAGATGAACGTCCAGGTAACCCCTGAAATACTTGGCGGAGTAATCGTTAAAATCGGCAATAGGGTGCTTGACGGCAGCGTCGCCTCACGCCTTAAAAACCTGAGAAAGAAGTTGATCGAGGTGGGTATCGGCTGACCTATGCGGTTAACACTCGTTCTTCTCAGAGACATCGGGATCTAAAAATAAGAATAGGAGTGCTTTGCAATGGCGTTAAAACCTGATGAGGTTGCATCCATACTCAAGAAAGAGATAGAGGGATACGAAGAGAAACTCCGGATGGAGACCGTAGGAACGGTACTCCAGGTAGGCGACGGCGTAGCGAGGATTTACGGTCTGGATGACTGTATGGCAAGCGAACTGCTGGAATTTGCAAACGGGTTGTACGGAATTGCACTCAACCTGGAGGAGGATAACGTAGGAGCCATCTTGCTGGGCTCAGACGAGAACGTGAAGGAAGGAGATACGGTAAAAACAACCGGTAAGATTGTGCAGGTACCTGTCGGTGAAGCACTCCTGGGAAGGGCCGTAAACGCCCTGGGACAACCGGTGGACGGTAAAGGTCCAATTGCCGCTGACAAATTCATGCCGATCGAGGGACGCGCGCCAAGCGTGGTAGAGAGAATGCCGGTAAAAGAACCGCTGCAGACCGGCATTAAGGCCGTAGACGCAATGATCCCCATAGGCAGGGGGCAAAGAGAACTAATAATAGGCGACCGACAGACCGGCAAGACGGCCATCATGATAGATACCATTATCAATCAGAAAGACACGGACGTCCAATGTATCTACGTAGCCATCGGCCAAAAGATGTCCACCATCCTGGACGTAATAAAGACACTTGAGAAATACGGCGCCATGGAATACACCACTATCGTGGTGGCCTCCGCCAGCGATCCGGCGCCGCTTCAATATATCGCACCATTTGCAGGGTGCGCCATGGGGGAATACTTTAGAGACAACAAGAAGCACGCCCTGGTCATGTACGATGACCTCTATAAACACGCCCTTGCCTACCGTCAGGTATCACTCCTGCTCAGGCGTCCGCCTGGAAGAGAGGCGTTCCCTGGGGATGTATTCAACATACACTCCCGTCTGCTGGAGCGGGCGGCCAAACTAAACCAGGAACTCGGCGGCGGTTCTCTAACTGCCCTACCCGTGGTAGAAACCCAGGCGGGTGACTACTCTGCGTATATCCCAACAAACGTAATATCCATTACAGATGGACAGATATACCTTGAGAGTGACCTGTTCTACTCGGGCGTCAGACCGGCCATTCACGTAGGGCTTTCGGTGTCAAGGGTGGGCGGAAATGCGCAAACGCCGGCGATGAAAAAGGTTGCCGGCATGCTCAGACTCACAATGGCTCAGTACCGTGAGCTTGCAGCATTTGCACAGTTCGGCTCCGAGCTCGACAAGGCCACGCAGGAACAACTCGAAAGGGGAAAACGCCTGGTGGAGATACTGAAACAGCCCCAGTACAGACCAATACCTTTTGAGAAACAGGTTATGATCATTTTCGCCGGCGTAAACGGTTACCTGGGCAACGTACCCGTAGAAAGGGTGAGGGCGTTTGAAGAAAAGTTCCATAAGTTCATGGCCGAGAAATATCCTGCCGTGGGGGAAGAAATTAAAGAGAAGAAGAAACTCACTGACGACATTATCCACAGGTTGACCAAGGCCTTGGAAGAATTCAAGGGCACATTTGCAGAGGGTAAATAGAAAGTGCAAGGCACGCGTGAAATAAAACAGCGCATACGGGGCATCACAAACATCCAGCAGATAACCCGCGCAATGGAAATGGTGGCCGCGAGCCGGCTGCGAAAGGCCGAGGCGCGCATCGTTGCCGCACGACCATACAACGAGAAAATGACGGCCCTTCTGAACTACCTTGCAGCCACCACCGTCGGCAAAACCCACCCTCTGCTTAAGCCTCGAGAGCTCAAGGTGCTAAAGGTAGTGCTGATAACGGCGGATAAGGGCCTGTGCGGTGCGCACAACACCAACATCATACAACGCACCTTAAAGTTTATAAGACAGAATCAAGACAAAGACGTCAGACTCATACTTATCGGCAAGAAGGGCCAGAACTATTTCCGCAGAAGACGCTACAACATAGAAAAAACCGTCCCCGATGACGTGGAGAGGATCGGTGAAGGGTTAATAACGGAACTCGCCAACCAGTTCATTACGGACTACGAGACCGGCACATGCGATCAAGTTCAGATATTTTTCACCAAGTTTATTACGATAATGCGCGGCCTGCCGACCTCCATGAAACTGCTCCCTGTGGAAACGGTAGCCTCAGGGGAGACTCAAAAAATTGCTTCTACTACAGACTACATATTCGAACCGTCGGCTGAGGACATATTCTCCAAACTCTTCCCCAAATACGTAGAGTCATCCATTCGCTGTGCCATATTTGAGTCCTTGGCATCAGAGTTTGCGGCGAGAAGGGTCGCAATGATCTCCGCCTCTGAGAATGCGGAAGAGATAATCGGGGAGCTTACACGCTCTTATAACAGGGCCAGGCAAGAGGCCATCACCAAGGAGCTCCTCGAGATAGTTTCCGGTGCGGAAGCGCTTGCACAGAAATAGAAATAATTGTTTCAGGTAGACAACGATCTTTATGGTCGTTGATTCAAAGAGGAGGTTAAAAGAATTGAATATAGGACAAATTGCGCAGATTATAGGCCCTGTGGTGGATATAAGGTTTCCTTCTAATAAGCTGCCGGCCATACATAATGCCATAAAAATTAAAGATACCAAAAAGGGTATAGACCTGACTCTGGAAGTCGCACAGCACGTAGGCAATGACACCGTAAGGTGCATTGCGCTCGCCTCCACCGACGGACTAATAAGGGGAATGAAGGCCGATGACACTGGGGCACCCATAAGTGTGCCCGTGGGCAAAGCCACCCTTGGCAGGATATTCAATCTGTTAGGAGAGCCCATAGATACTCTAGGTGAAGTAAAGTCCAAAGAGAGGCATTCCATACACCGTCAGCCGCCATCTTTCGATGAGAGGGAAACAACCACCGCCATTTTCGAGACTGGGTTAAAGGTTGTGGACCTCCTGGCCCCGTTCGCCAAAGGCGGGAAGGTGGGTATGTTTGGCGGTGCGGGTGTAGGCAAGACGGTGCTCATCATGGAGCTTATCAGGAATATCGCCACAGAGCACGGCGGATTTTCCACCTTCGCCGGCGTAGGAGAGAGGACGAGGGAAGGAAATGACCTCTGGCTCGAGATGAAGGAGTCCGGAGTAATAGATAAGACCTGTCTGGTATTCGGCCAGATGAATGAACCGCCCGGGGCGCGTCTGAGGGTTGCGCTGACGGCCCTTACTATGGCAGAATATTTTAGAGACGTCGAGGGGCAGGACGTATTGTTGTTCATAGACAACATATTCCGCTTTGTACAGGCAGGTTCGGAGGTATCGGCCCTGCTCGGCCGCATGCCTTCAGCCGTCGGTTATCAGCCCACGCTCGCCACAGAGATGGGAGACCTTCAGGAAAGGATCACCTCGACAAAGAAGGGCTCCATAACCTCAATGCAGGCCATTTACGTCCCTGCGGACGATTTCACGGACCCGGCGCCTGTCGCCACGTTCCCGCACCTGGATTCAACGATATGGCTGTCACGTCAGATTGCCGAGCTTGGAATATATCCGGCGGTTGACCCACTGCGCTCTACGTCAAGAATCCTGGACCCGCAGATTGTGGGAGAAGAACACTATCACGTGGCAAGAGAGGTGCAAAGAATCCTTCAGAGGAACAAGGAACTCCAGGACTTCATCGCCATATTGGGTATGGAAGAGCTTAGCGAAAACGACAAGATATTGGTCAACAGGGCCCGCAGGCTCCAGAAATTCCTTTCTCAGCCGTTCTTTGTTGCAGAGCAGTTTACGGGTATGAAGGGTAAATATGTTTCCATACAGGATACTATCAGAAGCTTTAAAGAGGTCGTGGAAGGAAAGCACGACGACCTCCCGGAACAGGCATTTTATATGATAGGAACCATAGAAGACGTCATAGAAAAGGCGAAAGAGATGACGGTGGGAGAAAAGGCGTGACGAACGAGAATACCTTTAGATTAGACGTCATCTCTCCTGTCGCGATACAGTATGAGGGGGACGTTGTCAGCATGGTCGCCGAGGGAACTGAAGGCTCAATGGGTATACTCCGTGACCACGCCCCACTACTCACCGGACTGAAGAAGGGCATCTTGAAAATCAGAGAGCCTGGTGACAAGATGATCTATCTGGAACTTGAGGGGGGTATCATGGAGGTAAGAAACAACAACGTAGTGGTCCTTACAGAGACCTACGAGAAAAAGCTGGAGATAATCTGCCCCACATAATAACAGCCTTAAGCCTTTTACGTTGAACCACTCCCCTTCCGATGTGCCTCCCACTTCTCCTCAGCCTCCGGCACCCTCATATAAAGCGGTTGAAGCCGATATGGGTCAATAATTTCTCCCCTCTCAAATGCTGCCCTGCCAAGACGGGCTACCGCACTGGCCCTCGCCATGCCCATCTCACCGCCCCCAAAAGTCACTCCATCTACGGCAAATACCTCTCTATACTTAGCTGCACCGTCCCCAAAGATTAGGAGTGGGCGAGGTAACAACTCCAACAGCTTACGAGGATAGATAACCATAAGCCCGGACGACCGCCGCCATAATGCCCCAGAACGCTTATAGATACGTGCATATACCTGTTCTCTCCTTGCATCCAGCACCGGGCAGACAGTGGTCTCGTTTGTGGGGGCATTTTCCGCTAATACGTCAAGGGTGGAAACGGCTACCAACGGTTTCCCAAGTGTATAGGCCATGGCCTTTGCACAGGCGATACCCACCCTCAGCCCTGTGTATGAGCCGGGGCCGCTGCTTACCGCTATAAGACCTATCTCGTCCGGCTCGACCCCTAACGACTTGAACATATCCTCCAGAGAGGATACCAACGCCTTCCCGTGGCGCATACCTCTATCGAAGCTCCTCTCCTCAAGTGTGCTAGAGTCTTCACAGAGGGCTACGCTACCTACCAATCCAGATGTTTCTATGCCGAGGACCTTCATATTTGTCTGCAGGATTAACTCAGGTAATGGTCAAGACGTGGCCTTGACCTACCCTCGTCAGGCTAACTTTTCCCTGGTGATTTTATTACCCTTTTTATATGATATTAAACCTGCGCGGACAAGGCTAATCTTTGGCCAAAATGCAGTGAGAAACAAGATTAATGATACAGTGCAAGAACTACATAAACGGGCAATTCATAGGGTCTAGGGGTGGAACGCTGGAGAGAAGAAACCCTGCCAATACGCAGGAGGTAGTTGGCGTTATCAACCAGTCTGGTGAAGATGAAATAAATAATGCAGTTAGTGTGGCCCACAACGCCTTCCCCGCCTGGAGAGCCATTTCCCGTGTACGGAGAGGTGAATACCTTGACAGGTTGGTTCAAGTCCTGAAAAGGGAAACCGAGTCATTCTCCCGACTAGTTGCCAGGGAGATGGGCAAAAACATAAACGAGGCTACCGCAGAGGTTACCGAAGGCATTCACATGGTACAGTACGTGGTCGGCACGGCGAGAACGCCGTTCGGCGACGTAGTGTCCTCCGAGATAGCGGAAAAAGACTCCTTCATGAGGCGGAAACCCAAGGGTGTAGTGGCGGCAATCACCCCCTGGAACTTCCCGTTCGCCATACCGTTCTGGCTTATAGCGCCTTCTGTGGCAGAGGGGAATACCGTAGTCTTCAAGCCCTCTAAAGAGACGTCCTGTACCGCACAGAAGCTGGCGGAGTGCGTGCATGAGGTAGGCTTCCCGCCGGGTGTAATAAACTTTATCTACGGAAGCGGTGAGAAATGCGGTATGCCGCTGGTGCGCCACCCGGATATTCCCGTAGTCCTGTTTACCGGTTCTGCAGAGATAGGACAACAGATAAGAAAAGTCTGCGCAGAATTTCCTGATAAAATGTGCGCATGCGAGATGGGCGGCAAGAACGCCATCATCGTCCTGGATGACGCCGACATGAACCTGGCCGTAAATGCCTCCGTCATAAGCGCCTACAAGACATCAGGACAGCGCTGTACGGCGGCAAGCCGTATCATAGTGCATAAAAATCGCCTTAAAGAATTCGAAAAGAAGTTCGTTGAGATGTCAAAAAGAATACGCATTGGCGACCCTCTGGACCAGAACATGTTCACGGGACCGTTGATAAACGAGACACAGATGAACAAGGTGTTAAACTACAACCAGCTCGCCAAAGACGAAGGCGCACGGGTGCTGCTCGACGGGGCTAGGCTGACTCAAGGTAAGTTGGCGAACGGCTACTTCCTTTCTCCATTTGTTTACAGGATGACGCACAATACTAAAAGCCGGGTGCTCAGGGAAGAGGTATTTGGTCCCCACGTAGCAATCATCCCGGTAAAGGATCTGGAGCAGGCGATAGAAATCCACAACGACACCGATTACGGTCTCGTCTGTTCCGTCATCACGGAGGATTTCAGAAAGGCCAGGGAGGTGCGCGAGAGGTGCGATTACGGACTTGGCTATTGGAATCTTCCCACCATAGGGGCAGAGGTTCACCTGCCTTTCGGCGGGGTGAAGAAGAGCGGCACCGGAATGCCCTCGGCCAGTACGCTGATAGACGTAGTTACCCATCGCACGGCCTGGACGGTAAACTATTCCAAAGAAATCAAGATGGCACAGGGCATGAGGGTGGATATAAAATAGTCCTCATGTTAATCTAGCTCTAGGGGTGCCACAGGGCTTAAGCCCTGTGGCACCCGGTATAAAATAGCTTTTGTGATGCATCTCTTTTTAACTGCGGGTTATGTAGTTGCCCCATTTATGGGGCTGTAATTTAAGCCTGATAAATCAGGCAACTACAAAAAGTATTTTTGTAGGGACAGGGCTTGCCCCTGTCCGCGCGGACAGCCACGAGGGCTGTCCCTACATTAAAAATTCAGTTTCTTTTCGTAGCGTCGGGCTTCGGCCGCGAGCTCAGCCGAACGGTCTCCGCACCCGACGGCGGTGCGACCGCTGCGAGCGGCGTCCGATGCGGAGATCGGACGCTACAATATATCCGTGAGGTATAATATGCTTGACAAAGGTATCGGGATAATAGGCGCAGGCAAGATGGGCGAGGCCCTCCTGAGGGGCATAATCAGGGCAGACCTTGCCAAGCCAAAAAAAATCTATATCTGCGACATCAACAAAAAGCGATGCGCCGACCTTGAAAAAGAACTAGGCGTTAAGACTGCCAAAAACAATAAGGAACTTGCAAAAAACGCATCACTAATCGTCCTGGCAGTGAAGCCTCCCGACGTGCCCGGCGCACTTGCGGAGATGTGCGATGAGATTAGACCGGATACACACCTCATCATATCCATAGCGGCGGGTGTTACCACTTCCACGCTTGAGTCCTGTCTTGCAAAGGGTTCCAGAATAATACGGGCGATGCCCAATGCCGCCTGTATGGTAGGTGAGGCGGCTACCTGCTATGTGGCAGGCAAAAACGCCACTGATAAGGACCTGGAAACCGCGGGTAAGATACTTGGTTCGGTAGGAAAGGCATTCCAGTTGGACGAGAAATATCTTGATGCCGTAACCGGCCTCAGCGGAAGCGGCCCCGCATATGCAGCTATGATTATCGAGGCGCTTGCCGACGGCGGGGTAAAGATGGGCCTCACCAGGGATACTGCCGTAAAGCTCGCCGCACAGACCCTGATGGGCACTGCCAAGATGATTCTGGACGGTGGCTATAACACCGTTCAGATAAAAGAGATAGTAACGTCTCCGGGCGGAACAACCATAGAGGGGCTAGCCGCCCTGGAAAAGGGCGGACTGAGGGCAAGCCTGATACAGGCGGTCGAGGCCGCTACCCTGAAATCCAAGGCCCTGGGCGAAAAATCCACAAAGAAATAGTACAATCTCTGAGATGCCTTTACTTTATGCAAGTATAATCATACTACCACCTTCCGCACCATCTGCCGAACTGTATTGACAAGCTTGCCCGCTTGATATAAACTTAATTTTTATCTTCATTTAGATACAACCACATAGAACGATAAATGGGGCTTATTGTACAGAAATTTGGCGGTACTTCCGTAGCAGATGCCGGGAAGATCAAGGCTGCCGCCCAGAGGGTGGCGCAGTCCTTCAGAGAGGGCAATCAGGTGGTAGTTGTGGTATCTGCCCGCGGGCAGACCACGGACGAACTCTTTGACCTCGC
>MHZB01000051.1 GCA_001828605.1 Planctomycetes bacterium RIFCSPLOWO2_12_FULL_50_35
CAGAAGCGGGCAGCCTGTTATTCTCGTGCCAGAGGTCATTCCCGTGAAAGCGGGCAACACTTCATTCTTGCGTAAGCAGAAATCTAGATTCCGCATCAAGTGCGGAATGACAAGTTCCGTGTCAAGCCCCTGATTGAATCAGGGGCAAGTACGGAATGACACACAAGTAAATTTACTGGAAGATGTTTCCACATTGTAATTGTAGGGTCTTGTAATGGATTACGGCAAGAAGTGGCGGCTTATATCTATCTCGGACGAACAGGATGCATTTACTAACATGGCCGTGGACGAGGCCATTGCAAGGGCTGTAAGCCCTACCAGACGGACAGGGGCAAGCCCTGTCCCTACAAACAAATATGGTGCTGTACCTACTATGCGCATCTATACCTGGGAGCCAAGTTCTGTTTCTATTGGATACTTCCAAAAGATTTCTGATGTGGTAAATAGTATTGGGCTAAACGGTACGGATAACAATTACAATATAGTCCGCAGGCCCACGGGCGGCACGGCCGTTATGCACGACGGCGGTCCGAGTTTCTCGTTAACACTGAAAGACGACTTACGCACGCCTTCAACAAGGATAAATATTACTGAAGTTTACTCTATGCTTGGCCGATGTGTTGTAGAGGCACTACGCCGCCTAGATGTACCGGCGGATATTTGGAACGGCCCAAGAGGAAATTCTAACTACTTCTCCCTTTGCACATCAAGCCTCTGCCCCTACGACGTTGTGTCTAACGGGAGGAAGATGGCAGGTTATGCCGCCAGACGCCTTCGGGGTACAACCTTACTGCAGGGATATATCTCTCTACCGGACGGTCTAACGACACGGGAGTTAAGAGACGCCATGATAGCCGCGGTGGAGGGCGTAACTGGAGTAAGACTTTTGAATGGAACACTTACAGAAGAAGAACGCACCCTAGCAGTTAAGTTAAGAGACAAAAAATACACGCGCAGGGAATGGAATTATAAGAGGTAAGTTGCCATCAGCAACTGTAGTGCAAACTCCACCCTTACGTCTTTAGGAGTAGGGGCGTTCAATTGAACGCCCCTACTATGTCTATGTCGCTGGCAGTAGGGGCAATTCATGAATTGCCCCTACACGGTTGTTAAATGCCCATTGACACAGTCAATGTCATGCCAAAGGTCGTGCCATAGGCGAATCCGCCTATGGCACGACGCCCATGGTGGACAAGCTGCCACGCTACATGTATTATCATCAACATCTTGCCGTTTCATAAAATCTCTGCAGCCACAGCTTCTATTACCTCCAGGGCGTAGTCAATGTCGTCTTTATTGACGTCGTGGTGGGTTACCATCCTGCCGCGGCTTCCATAAAGGTGTATGGTGAGAATCCCTTTCTTTGCCAGGACTTCTACCAGGTCCTTGCAGTCCAGCCCCTCCGTACTGAAATTAAAGCAGACAATATTGGTCTGTACCGTGTCGAGGTTTACTGCAGCTGGACCCAGTATCCTTGCCAGCCCCTCAGCGAGGTGACGTGCCTTCTTGTGGTCTTCTTCCAGCCCCGCTATCATATCCTCTTCTTCAAGGGCAACAATACCGCAGGCGGCTATAACGCCTGCCTGTCTCATCCCGCCGCCGAGCATCTTACGTACCTTTTTGGCCCTCTCTATAAAATCCTTTGGTCCGGCAAGTACCGACCCTACGGGACAGCACAACCCCTTAGAGAGGCAGAACATGACCGTATCGCATTCCTTTGTAAGCTCTTTTGCATCAACATGTTGTGCCATGGCAGAGTTGAATATCCTTGCACCGTCGAGATGTACAAGTACACCATGTTCTTTGGCTACATCAGCAATCTGTCTCGTTTCGCCAGGAGTTAGTATGGTCCCGCCTGCCAGATTGTTGGTATTCTCGATTACTATCAGGGTGGACTTGGGAAAGTGTGGGCCTAAATTGATGGTGGACTCAATCCCGGCTGGTTCGAGTCGGCCCATTGAATCTGTGCGGTGTGGAAATATTGTAACTCCGGCGAAGGTGGCGGTACCGCCTAAAGCAAGTTTGTACAGGTGGGCGTTTTCGTCACATATAACGGCGTCTCCGGGGTGCGTGTGAACGAGCACGGCCACGAGGTTGGCCATGGTGCCGCTTGGCAGGAAAAGCCCTGCCTCTTTGCCCAGTATTTCAGAGGCAAGTTCCTCGAGCCTCTGCACTGTCGGGTCCTCGCCAAACCCGTCATCCCCCACCACCGCCTTCCCCATGGCCTCCCGCATTTTCGGGGTAGGCTTGGTGACGGTGTCACTCCTGAGGTCTACTATCCTCATTGGCTTTTGTATTCTTCGATTCGGTCATCTCTTCCTAGCGTTGCCGTGTGTCTTCTCGGATTCGATTACTTCGTCTGCTAAATTCTCGTAGTCTTTTGCGCCGGGACTTCCCGGTGCATAGAGATGTATGGGTAGTTCGGATATGGGACATTCCGCCAGCCTGACGTTCTCCCTGATGGCGGTCTTGAACACCCTGTCTCCGAAGTGTGCCCTGAGTTTCTCCAGCACCTCGCGGCTCAGATTTGTTCGGCCGTCGTACATGCAGGCTATAATTCCTGTGATCTCCAGGGACGGGTTGATTCTTTCTTTTACCCGCTGGATAGTGTGGGTCAATGTAACGAGTCCGTTCAGGGCGAGTATCTTTGTCTCTACCGGTATAAACACCTCTCTTGCGGCGGTAAGGGCGTTTATGGTGATGATGCCCAGAGACGGCGGGCAGTCGAAGAAGACGTAGTCGAACTCTTCTTTCATCTCCGCAAGTTTTTTCTTCAGGACGGTGTCTCTGCCGGTTTCGGTCAGGAGAAGTCTTTCTGCGCCTGCAAGTTCAACCACCGAGGGTGCAACCCAGAGTTTGTGGGTCTTAGAATCCTTTAGGACCTCATCGAGTCGTGTATCACCGACAAAGACGTCGTAAACGGACTTCCCCTCACTCGCAGCGCCAAACCCCAGCCATGAAGTCAGGTTGGCCTGTGGGTCCAGGTCTATCAACAGTACCTTCTTCCCTCGTTCTGCCAGGCATGCGCCGAGGTTTACGGTGGTCGTGGTCTTGGCCACGCCGCCCTTCTGATTGGTTATTGCAATCCTACGCATACACGCCCGAGGATAATAGTCCAGTCTATTATTTTTAAACCTCTGAAAAACTCCGCTTCCACCTGAGGCGGACCATTCTGGGGGAGCGTAGCGACCGAAGATGTAGCGTTGGAGCTTGCTCCAACGTCAATCGTGGCAGCAAGCTGCCACGCTACACAATCCAGATTCTTCGCTTCGCTCAGAATGACAACTTCCAACAAACTGACTTTTTCAGAAGCCTCATTTTACGTATTTCCCCACAAATGCCTCTACGTCCTTTGTTTCGCCCAGCACCAGCAGCGTATCTCCAGCACTAACTACATAATCAGGACCCGGCAGTTCGCGGATTTCTTCTTCAACCACTTCTCCTTCTTTTTCGTACTTAACCTTTCTCTTTATTATGATAGGGCGGACCTTATATCTCCCAAAAAGTCCCAGGTCCTTCAGACTTCTGCCGGCCAGTGCATCCGTTTTAACCTCGATCTCTGCAAGGCTGAGGTCTTCACCAAGCTCGACAAACTCTTCAAGGCCTGGCGATACCAGCTTTATGGCCACCTTTTCTCCAATATCCGTTTCCGGGAATACTATTTCCGATGCACCGACCATCTTTAGTATGTCTGCGTGCAGGCTTGTACTGGCGCGCGCGACTACCTTCCTTATGCCAATCTTCTTGAGGATTGCAGTAGCCAGGATGCTCTCTTCTACGTCTAACCCCATGCAAACTATAGCCGCATCCACCTTCTCCAAACCGCATTGCCGCAGAGACTCTTCATCCATGGCCTCGATCTGGATTGCACTGGAGACGTCATCTTTTATGGCATCCACACGTTTTTTGTTGCGGTCAATCCCGATGACCTCTGCGCCCTTACTCATCAGGGTCTTTGCTACCGTAGACCCAAATCTTCCAAGACCAATTACGGCGAACTGTTTCAAATCCGGACTCCTTATCCTACTGCTATCTTTTCCTCAGGGTAGCTGACCAGTACAGCCCTTTCTTTTATCAGAATTACGGCCAATGTCAGGGGCCCCAGTCTGCCTATAAACATGAGTATGGTAATAACAATCTTTCCTGCAACGCTGAGATGGGGTGTTATACCCGTACTCAGCCCCACCGTGCCAAACGCAGAAAATACCTCAAAGATGATTCCTTCAAAATCCCACGTTTCTATGCTCAGCAGTATTACAGAAGATACCAATATCGCTGTGAAAGAGCAAATGAGAATGGCAAACGTCCTTCGAATAACAAACTTCGGTATGGTGCGGCCAAAGAATGCCGTCTCATCTCTTCCCCTCAGGAAGCAGTATGTGGTGGTCACCAATAAGACAAGGGCTGTGGTCTTTATCCCGCCTGCAGTACCGCCGGGAGAACCTCCAATCAACATAAGAAACATAAACAGGAGGAGGGTGGGGGAGGTAAGGCTGCCAATGTCCACGGTGTGAAAGCCGCAGGTCCTTGTTGTAACAGACTGGAAGTAGCTGACCAGGAATTGGTGGAAGGGTTCCAAGGTGGCAAGGCTGTGGTTTCTTTCAAACAAGTAGAAGCATACAATACCCAGAGCGAGTAAAATAGCGGTAGTAATAAGCACCAGTTTGGTGTGCAGTGTAACGCTTATGCCATCGCCCTCCTTGAAGAGCGACAGGAACCAGTAGTACAGGTTGGCAAGCACGTAGAAACCAAGTCCGCCAAGGATTATCAGGGACGTTATTGTGAAATTTAAAAGGGCGTCGCCGCGGTAATGCATAAAACCGTCGCTGAAGAGGGAAAACCCTGCATTGCAGTATGCAGAAATGGCATGAAAGAGTGAATAAAAGAGGGCGGTACCCAGGCTGTCGGTATTACCCACCCAGACAGGCAGTAGGACAAGGAAGCCGAGGGCCTCCAAAGAGAATGTTGCAATTACGATAAAGCGCAGGAGGCGCAAGATTTCCTCTGCGGATTTTACGTCCAGCACCTCCTTAACTGCGGCATGTTGGGATACACTGAGTCTCCCTGCAAACATTGCCCCGAAAAAGGCCGCCAGCGTCATTATGCCCAGTCCGCCGATTTGTATGAGTAGAAGTATTACCACGTGGCCAAAGGCAGAGAAATACTGTCCCGTATCCCTTACAATAAGACCTGTAACACAGGTGGCGGAGGTGGCGGTAAATAATGCGTCAACAAACGGCATTTTCTCCCCGGTAGACGTGGCCTGGGGCAGGCTGAGAAAGCCCGCCCCGATGAATATGATTATAAGAAAGCTACTGCCTATAAAGATTCCGGGTCTCTTAGTAAATATCCTGATAAATTCAGCAAGTGTTATCAATTTTGTGGACTCAAGGAGATGTCTGAGGTGTAATTGATGGGAACAGGTATTTGCCTGAATGAGCGTTTCGCAGCATAGTTAGACAGTAAGTACAAGATATTACGACGCAATAAGGGAATCTATAAGTATAGTATTGCGCCATAAGACCCATTCATACCTTCCCTTGGAACTGGGCTTCTATCATAAGGTTTGTATAATGTCAAGGGTTTTTAGTGATTGACAAGATTACAGGCATGATTGAAAATAGCGAGAAAAAGGGGCATAAAAGTTTGAAATACGCAATAGTTATTGCTGACGGTATGGCAGATTACCCTCAGGATGAACTGGACGGCAAGACGCCTGTTGAGGCAGCCCACACTCCAAACGGCGACTACGTGGCCAGTTCCGGTCGTCTGGGCACTGCCAGAACCGTTCCCAAGGGTTTCGGGCCGGGAAGTGACGTGGCCACGCTCAGTCTCCTTGGTTACGATCCTAATGTGTACTATACAGGCCGGGCACCGCTTGAGGCGGCTAACCTGGGTCTTGAGCTTGGGCCTGAGGACTGGGCATTTCGCTGTAACCTGGTTACGGTCAGGGACGACATTCTTGAGGACTTCAGTGCAGGACACGTCTCTAACGAGGAAGCCAGGTTGTTGATGAATTCACTGCAGGAGAAACTCTCTAACAGCGACATAAGCTTCCATAACGGCAAGAGTTATAGGAATATAATGCTCTATCGGGGACGGCAGGACATGAGCGCACAGTGCGTCCCGCCCCATGACATCATGGGCGAGTCTGTGAAGAAGAACCTCCCGAAGGGTGGCGGGGGGAAGCTGCTGGTGCGGATTATGGAGGATTCTCGCCCCATCCTGTCCAGGCACGATGTAAACCTGCGCAGGTTGAGCCAGAAAAAATCCCCAGCCAACATGATTTGGCTGTGGGGACAAGGCAAGAGGCCGTCCATCCCGGCGTTTAAGGACAGGTACGGCGTGGCGAGCGGTGCGGTCATTACCGCCGTGGACCTTATAAGAGGGCTCGGCAGATACCTGGGCTGGGATATTGTTGAGGTCCCCGGCGCTA
>MHZB01000052.1:0-7332 GCA_001828605.1 Planctomycetes bacterium RIFCSPLOWO2_12_FULL_50_35
TACTTAAAACGATCAACGTTATTTAGGGTGCGATTTCTCCACGTCTTTCCTTTTCCACCCCAGATACATATCCGTATATTCGCCGTGTTTCCAGAAGTCGTAGGTGGTGTGGTCTATGCCCAGTTTTTTTTCAATCGCTGCGATGCGTCTGAGGCGGCTTGCCTCGTTCTTTATCTGCACCAGCCACCTGTCCTGCGCCCACTCCCAGTAGCCGTAGATGGGGCTGTAAACGGCGCCGTGGGCCTTGGCCTTGTATATGGCGTCTGTAATGTCCACAAGGAGTTCGTAGGTCAGCCTCTCTATCTCTGATATGTTGTACTTCCGCACGGCACCGCCCGGAAGCAGACTCAGACTGTGGCCTCCAGTCCAGTCGGGGGCCAGGTCTGCGGGCATGGGGTCGAGGAGCCCTTCTTTATATAAGTCCACCACCAGCGCCATGGCCTCCCTGTATTTTGCAAAGCTGAGCTTGACCACGTCGTCCATTGCCGTCAGCTGGTCGCGGGCAAAGCGTGGGGAGTGGCATCCCTTACAGAGCGACACCCACTGGTCCCGTATTTCCTTATACCTGGGCGCACCCCTGTCCACGAGGGAAGTGCCCATGTAGGTGTACACGGTAGAAGATTTTCTCACATTATGCTCACCGTTATTCATGTGGCAGTATGCACAGGTAGGTACCTTGTAGTTTTTTGCGTTAAGCGGTTTTGTCCAGTCCCAATAATACGACTCGTTCTGATATATCTGCCCGTGGTAGGACTGCACGTACATCTCGTACTCGTACTGTTCCGGCCCTGAGTGGCAGACGGCACAACTGCCCGTCTTACGGGCCTCCGTGACGGAGAACTCGTGTCTGGAGTGGCATCCGTCGCAGCGGTTCTCAGCGATGGCATGACAGGTGAGACAGCCTGCGACCTCTTCGGCCGGTTTTTCTATCTGACAGCCCTGCTCACACAGGTCAACGCTGTAGGCGTGCGCATGGCTTCCCTGACCCCCGCTCCGGTGTCCCTTGAGCTGTTGCGGATGGCACTGGCCGCAGGTGTTGTATGAAGGCATAATAAGTTCCGCATGGTTATTACCGTGGCATTTGTCGCACCCGACCACCTCCTTACCCTCTGCAGGTGAGGCGTGTTTGCTCCGCCTCCACTGTTCTACTATGCCGGGATTTTCCACCTCGTGACAGACCACGCACTGGTCGTTTTTGTACCACCCGTCAAGGGAGTTCTTGGGTCGGAAATCTTTGCTGTTATAGTAGTAATCGGGGTCATACCACCGGATAAGGGGTAGGAAGCTGTAGAGTTCCCCGTATCTTCCCTTTCCGGGGAAGAGCTCCTTGGGGCCGGTGTAGTAGGCTTCGAGGCCGCCCAGGTGATAGACCTCTCCGGAGTTGTCCGGCCCGGCCTTCTGACCCATCAGCTCGGCCATCTCCCCTTGGAAGGCAGGCACATTTCCGGTGTCAGCGGCGGCATTTGCACACGAAAACGCACATAATAATAGAATAAAAGAGACCGATAACAAGGGACTTCCTGCCATAAATACGTTTTTAGGCATTTTAATTTTTCCCTTCCCAATTGACTTTTGTACTTCCATAAGGTACGATGTTTTTGTATATTATTTACGGCTCGTTGCATTTACGGCGGGTTTTGTTGGTAAAATACCCGCACAGGAATCCCGTGTCAATGGAAACCCTGGAGAGTGATTGGGGGCGTAAGAACTGATAATATTTGTTTCCTTTATCGGTTCTGCCTGGTAGTCTGTAAGTGTTGCGAGGAGTTTTGTACCGTATCAACTAAGCCTGGTACGGTGAAAAAGGTACCTTAAAGAGAGAAAGTGAGAGCAGAAAATGTCGAAGAGGCTTTATGTGGGTAATCTTCCTTATACAGTTACTCAGGCAGACCTGGAAAAGATGTTTTCGGAGAAATGGACGGTTCTTAGCACCACTCTGATTACTGACACTCATTCAGGAAGATCCAAGGGCTTTGGGTTTGTTGATGTTGAAAATGACGCAGATGCCACCGCCGCCATCGAGGAGCTGAACGGCAAAGACGTCCAAGGCCGCGCCATGGTCGTAAACGAGGCCAAGCCAAAGAAGGAAGGCGAAAGAGGTGAAAGAGGTGGTGAAAGAGGCGGGAGGGGTGGCTTCCAGAAAAGAAGACGGTTTTAATATTTTGAACCAGTCTTTTTAGCCGCAACGGTAGGGGAACGCAGAACGAGAGTAGGTTGGGATAATCTCCTGACTTACTCTCAATAGGGCTGTCGCCGTCAAGTATCGCGTTCACAAATGGTAAATTTTCTTCTCACCAAGAGACCTGCCTCTAATGTAATTATACTTAACGGCGTATAGTGCGTTACTCAGTTTCTAGCCTTTTATATAGGCGATGATTTTTTGCAAGGTCTCCTTCGCGTCACCGAAGACCATCATCGTATTGTCTTTGAGGAAGAGCTCGTTCTCAATACCTGCAAAGCCGGGGCGCATACTGCGCTTTAATACTATTACGGTTTTGGCCTGGTCTACGTTGAGAATCGGCATACCGTAGATGGGACTGCTGGGGACGTTCCTGGCCGCGGGGTTTACCACATCGTTGGCGCCCACCACAAGGGCTACGTCCGTGTGGGCAAAGTCAGCGTTTATATCTTCCATGGCGAAAAGCTTGTCATAGGGGACGTTCGCCTCTGCCAGCAGCACGTTCATATGACCCGGCATACGTCCCGCTACAGGGTGGATGGCGTATCTTACCTTAACCCCTTTATTTTCAAGCAGGCTTGCCAATTCCCGTACGGCATGCTGCGCTTGGGCCACTGCCATGCCGTAGCCGGGTGTAATGATGACAGTCCCGGCATTCTCCAGCATTGTTGCCGCGTCTTCTACGGTATATGACTTGATAGTGCCCGCAACGGCAGCGGCTCCTGCGACATCCACCCCTTTTCCCACCGCACCAAATGCCCCGAAAAGGACGTTGGTCAGTGAGCGATTCATGGCCTCACACATGAGTCTTGTCAGGATAAGACCGGCGGCACCTACCAGGGAGCCGACTATTATCAGGGCATTGTTGCTGAGTACAAACCCGGTCATGGAGACGGCCACTCCGGATAGAGAGTTCAACAGAGAGATTACTACGGGCATGTCCGCACCGCCGATGGGTATCACCAGCAGCACCCCCAGCAGCAAGGAGAGGAAAGTTAAGCCATAGAAGACACTGATGTTAGCGGGGGATAAGCACACACCGATGGTCAGACATATAACGACGATGCCCAAAAGCCAGTTACTTGCACGCTGAGCGGTATAAACAATTGGTCGGCCGCTTATAATACCTCGCAGCTTGCTAAACGCGATAACGGAACCGGTAAACGTCACCGTGCCGACAATGACGGAGAGAAGCAGGGTAATAAGCAAGAATGTCTCGAAGCGTGGCGACAGGCGATGATATTCCGAGACTGCCACCATTGCAGAGGCGCCGCCGCCGCAACCGTTAAGTATGGCTATCATCTCCGGCATGGCGGTCATCTGAACCCTTTTGGCGGCAACTGCCCCTATCACCCCGCCGATGACCACACCGATTATTATCAGGTTGAAGCTGAGTATTTCCTGCTTAAACAGGGTAGCGGCAACAGCTATGGTCATGCCGAGCATGGAGAGTCCGTTGCCGGCACGTGCGGTGGCAGGAGAACTGAGCTTCTTCAGGCCCAGCATGAACAGCACGGCTGCCGCCAGGTAGGATAAATCAACAGTCTGTAACATCACGTCTGTCATTCTTACGGCCTCTTTTTAAACATCTGAAGCATCCGGTCAGTCACCATATAACCCCCGACTACGTTAATGGTGGCAAATATTACGGCCGCCAGACCGATAACGGCCGTAAGCCGGTCGTCCGTGTCGCGTCCCGCGGCCACAATGGCCCCCACCAGGGTGATGCCTGATATGGCGTTCGCCCCCGACATCAGCGGCGTATGCAGGATGACCGGTACCTTTGAGATAAGTTCAAATCCGACAAATGTAGCCAAAACAAAGACATAGATACCAATAAGTATGGAACCTTCCATTATCCGCCTCCCGCAGCAGCCATCGCATCCAGGGTCATCTTGTGGACTATCTTCCCCTGATGGGTGATGAGCGTACCCTTTGTGATTTCATCTTCCATATCAATTTTAAGGCCCTTCCCGTCATAAACGTGGAAGAGGAATTTCTCTAAGTTTTGTGAGTACATCTGGCTGGCGTGAACGGGCATGTAGCTCGGTACGTTAACCAGTCCGCTTATCAAGACACCGTACCGTATCACCTCCTTGCCGGGTTCAGTCAGCTCACAGTTGCCGCCGAAGTCTGCGGCCAGGTCCACTATTACAGAACCTGGTTTCATGTCTTTGACCATTTGTTCGGTGATGAGGACTGGCGCCCGCCTGCCAGGAATCAGGGCGGTGGTGATGACCACGTCTGATTTCATGATATGTTTATGAATGAGTTCTGCCTGACGCCGCCTGTAGTCCCCGGACAGCTCTCTTGCGTAGCCGCCGGCCGTCTCCGCCGCCTCCTCGGTTGGTACCCCAACGAACCTTACCCCAAGGCTTTCTACCTGTTCCTTGACGACGGGGCGCTGGTCGAATGCCTCCACTACTGCACCAAGCCGCTTGGCGGTGGCGCATGCCTGAAGCCCGGCCACACCAGCGCCTAGCACCAGCACCCTGGCGGGGGCGATAGTCCCGGCGGCGGTCATGAACATGGGGAAAAACTTGGGCAGGGCATTGGCCGCCGTCAGGACGGCCTTATAGCCGGATACGGTGCTCATGGAACTCAAGACGTCCATGCCCTGCGCCGCAGCGACCCTGGGTATGACATCCATTGAGAATGCCGTAATCTTCCTGGACGTCAGCTGCCTGACAAGGTCGTGGTACATAAGGGGACAGAGTAGGGCGACGAGCGCCGACCCCTCCCGCATCATGTCTATCTCGTGCCTGCCGACGGTCGTATTAAGGACGGGTATCTGCACCTTTAAAACCACGTCTGCACCGCCAAACAGGGTCGGTACGGATGATTCAATCCTTGCACCTGCAGCCGCGTAGTCACTATCCGTGAACAGGGCGCCTTCCCCCGCACCCGATTCAACGGAGACCTCGATACCCTTCTTGACCATCCTGTTGACAGAATCGGGGATGGCGGCGACCCTGCGCTCTCCCATCTTAATTTCTTTAGGGATGGAGACTCTCATGGTTTTTAATATTATGGAGACCTCTGAAAAAGTCTGTGCAATTCTCGTTCTGAAGGAGTGAAACGACCGAAGAGTGTAGCGTTGGAGCTTGCTCTCCGCCTGAGGCGGATTGAACGTGGCAGCAAGCTGCCCTACATAACGGATTAGATTCTTCACTCCGCTCAGAATGACAATTATGCAGAGTTTCTCAGAGCCATTATCTATGCTTAAGATTTTTAGAGGGGGTAATTATAACCAAGGCGGGCCATAAAATGTAGTATAAACCCTTGGGTATATGAATCTCCGGCCAGATTTCTAACCCAGCCACACGTTACCCAGGGTAATCAAGAAGAGAGCCAGAGTAAGCCAGCCCATGATGCCCTCGATTATTGCCACTACCTTGAACCAGCCCAGAGGCTTAATCTCTCCGTAAAGAAGTGTTGTAAACGTACCGGCGCTGAAATAAAAGCAGAGGGCCAGTTGGTGGAGAATCGAGAGATCGGCAAACCTGCGCACCACCATATGTGTATCAGGATGTTTCGATTTCTCTTTTAGCTCATATTCGAGGGGTTCTAGGTGTGATAAGCCAAAAAATATGAAGGCAAAAGAAACAATCTCTATTGCTATAACAATCAGCGCCCTGAACGGCTTTACCCCATAACCACAGGTCAGACCAAAAAAGATATATTCCAGCCATTCTCTGGTTTTCTCCCACGCACCCCTAAATGTCACACATAGTTTTCCGTGCTCAAAGTCGGCGCTTAGACTTTCCTGTCTGAACTTGGGCAGCTTTAAGCGATAGTGGTAATAACAGTCGTTTGCCGAGTCGTTATCGCCGATATCCTCGAAGTTCTTTTGCAGCCTTATGTAGACCGCCCGCCATAGGACAAAACTTTCTATTTTGAGTTCGTCACTGAAGTGGGACCTGTCAAAAAGTGTTCTTATGGCAGTTCTGTATGCAGTGTCGCTGGATAACTTTAACAATTCACGCCTTTCCTTTTTTGTCATGATTCCTTTGAATGTCAGGAGCTCTTCCGTGGAGTCGTAGGATATTTTTGTGCTGAGTTGAGAGGGAAATTCCAGACCGGAAGGCAATTGCGTGAGTATTACATAAGCCTCCAAACCACCCGTATGCCATTCACTGGGGGACTGCTTTGTAGTCTGACCTTCTTTTTGGGACAGTCCTGCAATCCCTTCCAGACGGTGAAGCAGTTCACCTCTCTTTCCATAGGGGGCGTCCAGATGACCCTTAAGCTGGTGCCAGGAGATGAGTAAGTTTGCGTAGGTGGTTCTGCGGAGATCTACGTCTGTATTCTTAGAGAACTGGGCCCCGTAAAATATCGCTGCGCGCTGAAAGGTAGCGCTGCCGAAGTCAACCTTACTATTGAATATGGCCCCTTCGAAGTCCGCCTGGTCCTCGAAGTCAGCCATTTCAAAATCAGCCTCGCCCTGAAAGGTAGCCAAGGTAAAGTTTGCCTCACCAATAAACGTGGTATTGTCAAAGTTTATTCCATATCTGAAGACGGTTGCATCACAAATTAACTGGCTCTGAAAGACGGCGTTGCTAAAGTGTACGGCATCCTGAAAATCGGCCAGGCTGAAATCCGCCTTGTGCTGGAAGATGGCTCCTTCCCAGTCCGCTTCGTCCAGGAAGATACAACCAAATCTGACTCCTCTCTGAAATACCACTACGGCACAATTGTGCTTATCTATTCCTGCCAGAAGTTTGCCCTCCAGCTTGGAATCTACTATGGAGATATCGGTAGAGACCAGGAACACAGTTCTGGCATTTAATGTTTGTGCCATTTTCTTAATTTCCGGATTAAATTTCAGTTCGAAATCATTACTCCCAACCTGGTAGCTGCTGCCCGTTCTGAGGTCAAGGTCGCCGGTTATAATGGCGTTTCTTATGTCTATTTTCTCCACGCCATTTCGCAAGGCTTTTGTAATCCACGCAGCCTCAATCCTCCTTTCTTCCTCTGGCAGGTCTTCTGCGAAATGCACCGGCTCGCCTTGCAGGAGGAGACCTTCTATATTTGCATAATTTGTCTGTGCAGATGACTCCTGTAAGGGCTGGGCGTAGGAAAGCGTAGGGAGCACTGCGGCGAAGAACAGGCAAAAAAAGCAACTGGATATTGAACGGGACATAGTCTCCTCA
>MHZB01000052.1:7342-8040 GCA_001828605.1 Planctomycetes bacterium RIFCSPLOWO2_12_FULL_50_35
CGGCGAAGAACAGGCAAAAAAAGCAACTGGATATTGAACGGGACATAGTCTCCTCAAAATCGTTAAAAATGTCTTATCTTAGAGGCAACGTAGTATTGTACCCAACAACCATTGTGCCTCGAGATAAATATAACGCCCCTTGGGAATATGTTGGGGTACTACTCTAGCACTAAAACGGTGGATATATCAATACCTACCTCTGCGAAGATATTTATGAAACAATAGTGTTTAAAAGCAGAGGTTATGCTATGTACTGAGTTAAATCATCTTTAGTGCTGTGTGTAAAACTATTACTGAAATGCAGGATTGTTACTTTGCGTGCCATAAGGTATTTTAAAGAAAAGGCTTGATACTATGTACAAGTTGCGTACACTATTTTGAAGAATGTCGTGCACGAGGAAAGACAAGATTTAATACATTCAATGGGAATAGCAATGGGAGGGTTGGGAATGGGCTATGTCAGAAAATCATTATTGGCCGCTGCCTTTATTGTTTCTGTGGGATTTCTCCAAATGGTGCCGGCTGTACAGTCAACGGCATACGGATATTCTGAAGCTGACCTGAAAAACTTTCTAGAGACGAATAAATGCCACCATTGCGACCTATATGATGCCCCCCTCAGCGAGAAGGAGCTCAAAGGCGCCGACCTTAGCTACAGCAGGCTGCCCGGTGCCAACCTGAGCAGTTCCAGACTGGAG
>MHZB01000053.1 GCA_001828605.1 Planctomycetes bacterium RIFCSPLOWO2_12_FULL_50_35
CACGCCTATCGCTATTTCTTACTCTCATCTTAATTGTCCAGTTCACTCCTTCCCAGGCACAGGGTGCGTCAACCGATTCCCCCAAGGTGGGCCAGATGGTGATAATCAATAAAACACCGCACGACACGTGGCCCATCGAGCTTAAGGTCTCCCTGTATGTAGAGGCACCCCCAAAAGCCCTCTGGCGAGTACTCACCGACTACGAAAACATGGATGAGTTTGTACCACACCTGCAAGAATGTAATATAGTCGACAGGAGAGGGAGCAAGATATACCTTGAACAGACGTTCAAGCACTTCCCGATAACGGCAATGCATCTGGACCTGGAGATAAAGGAGGAACCTCCACACAAAATACTCTTTAAGAGATATGCCGGTAACATGAAGACATACGAGGGACACTGGCTTCTAGAGCAGGCAGGCCCCAAGAGCACTATCTTTACGCTTGAGGTGAAGGCGGAGCCCGATTTCCCAGTACCTCAACAGGTAATGGCCTGGGTCCTCGAGAGTGAGCTGCCGAAGGGACTGTTGGCGATGAGGAAGAGGGCACTTAAAATAGCAGGCCAGCCTGAACCGCCTTATTCAATAGAAATAATCTCGCGGTAGGTATTCCCAAGCCTCTGCACCCTCGCTGCAACTTCCTGTATTCTGACACACGGAACATATCATTCCGTGCTGGACACGGAATCCATCCGCCTTAGGCGGACTGCTTTCGCAGGCCTGACGTTTGGGATATTTTGCAGAGAGTTGCCCCAGCAGACAAAAAAGTGCCGCGGCTTTAGAGGAGGGTACCCATGACACTGAAAGGAGAAGAAAATTGCCATGAGTTTGTGGGAAGCCGCGGCACCAAAAATCAGATTACCATATTTTTTGCTTGTCCCGACGCTCCTTTGCGCAAAGTCTCCTTCATTAGTTCCAGCGCCTGCTCTTCCGTCTCTCCAGGGCAGGTCTGATTTGTCGAAAGACACCGCATAATGAAACCAGAGCCCTCCGAGTCGGACTCCAGTTGTACTCTGAACTCGGTCCCGTCAATATCGACCACCTTCTCCCTCTTGAGTATAAACTTCTGCACCTTGCCATTTAATTCCTTCACCAAATCGCCAAGGGCGATACTGAAAACCAGCTGCCCGCCCTGCAGCGCATCCACTATCTTGTCTCTATCCTTAGTCAGGACGAAGATCGCATCACCGTCGGTAATAAACCGCATCTCAGCCAGAGGACTCCTCACCTCCGGCGCACGAGTCCTGAGAAACTCCAAACTCTTCCTGATCTTCTGCAAACTGACTCCTCCGTCCAAAAGGGCCTTTGCTACGCGCATCTGCACCAGGTCCAAAAAAGAGTACAATCTGCTGCTGCCGTGCCCCGTCGCTTGCCTGATCGAGGGCTTTACAAAATTGGTCTCATCCCAATACTGCACCTGCCTCGGCGTTATACCGATGACGTTGCAAACCGCCTTAGTGTTAAAATTAGCCATCTCCTCACCATTGCCTCCACCAATTAAACGAACCATCTAATGTTTTTTATAAACAAGGTTGTTTAAACTATAACACTTCATGACATTTTGTCAAGGCAAAATATATTTTAGTCTGTGTGCCCTATATAAGAGACATATTAATTGACACCTTTAGGCACGGATGCTATAGTTTTCCACAAGACGTCCTTTGGATAAGATAAATTATGGTATCCCAAGCAAAAGTACTTATCGCTACAGCCTTTACGTTTCTGGTCCTGTGCGCCCCTGTTCAGGGGATGCTTATCAACCTGACACCAGGGCAAATTGAAGAGGCCATAGAATATGGAAAGGCGGGCAAAGACACCAAGATGGCGGATTTTTCTAAGGAATGGACCGTCAGTTTGGGGGAAAAAGTAGGCTGGGCAACCCTTTACAGTGAATTTCACAATCTGGCATATAAGGCCCGCAAGGCCGTCGTGGAAAAGAGGGAATTATTTCCACATGAGGTAAAAAAGGCCCTTGAGAGGCGTGACGTTTTAACATTTTCCGTCACGGTCATGACCGATTCGCTGTACTATAATTACCACAGGCCGTCCACGCTGCGTATCGGCGACCGTGTCCTGCCGGCCGCCTATGAGTTCCAGCCGGAGATGTGCGAAGACAGCGATTATTTCCCCGAAAGCCCCTATTACGTAGCCGCCTGCGTCTACCAGTTCCCAATACAGGGGATAGAGACAAACTCGAAGATAACCTTAACGGTACTAAAGCCTGAAGGGGACGAGATTAACTTCGACTTTGACCTATCCAAGTTGAGATAGTTAGGGATAACGCCCTAGGCGAGCCCTGCGCCAGCCTTCGCTTCTCGTTCCTTCCTCACCGCTTCTACGCACTCGTTCACAAACTTGTTTACGTCCGTGTTGTGCATCAGGCAGGCAAACGCAATATCCTCTGTACCAAATGCAGGGCAGTCAAAACACCCTTTACCAAAATACTTTACAAAGATGCTCTTAGCTGCAGGATAGGTGTTAGTAACCTCCGTGGTTTTCATGCCTTTGTGTATTTTTATCTCGCCGGTCTCCGCCTGTGCGGATGGCTGAGGACAACAGGCCTTCATCTCCGCCTTAAGGTCGCCAAGCAGTTTCTCCACATCGGCGCCCTGCTGGCTACAGGCCTTTTCTATGGTCACGTCACCCACAGCGCCGCCTTGAAGCCGGGCCATCAAGGTAAAAAACCCATGCCGCTTGAATACCACTGCTGCCTTGGGTTGTTTTTTGACCAAATCCGCTACCTTAGTATCCCTGTTTATATCCATCGGTCTGCCATAACCTCCTTATTTTCTCCTTCCCTTCTGCAGCCTGAATCTGCCAAGATTCATATACTTGCCTATATTAGCCGAATCGTCCATTACCGGTCTAATCCTCCCCTTTGACGAGGTAAAGAGGGTGGTGACGCCCGGACCGTGTCCGGCCGTTACACTGTTGGTGTGAACGACAACACCTACCGTAACGGCGCCCTTCCGGTATATCCTCCCGAATGAGTGGTCTGCATCAATTATCGCCACCAAGTCTCCCAATCGAAGCATTTCCAAATTATATTCTTTTACCGTAGATTCGTCAAAGAGCTGTATATCATAATCGCCCCGATAACTGTGGTGCGAGCCAAGCCCTGAACCCATAATGCCGGCGGGCACCTTATGTGTTACGGGAATAAGAAGCGTGCCTTTCTCCACCTTTACAGGTATGACATCGAGGAGCCCGGGCGTGAGGTTCATTATCTTTACCTCCGGGTAGTCCAGCAATTTCAGCCCCACCCCTTCGCCCTTAATCATTATCTTATCGCCGATCGTCAGCTTCTCCAGCGTAGCGTCGTCAAAGTCTACAAGTACATGCTCTACACCGCCGTGTTTACCCGTAACAAACCCTTCACTACCCTTCGCATCCCCGGAAGAGACCCATGCGCGGTTGCCTACACACGCAAACAGGTTAAGGGCTGCATTTGCCTCCTTATTGGTATTCTTTAGAGATACCCCCGGCTCGACGTGATCCGCCTCCCAGTGAACCGCAGTGTCACCCACCTTCACGTTATATGTAATACCGCCGACACCCGGCAGCACGACAGGCCGCCCGTCGGCGCTTACCGTATACGGCGACGGGTCTGAGACTGGGCTGGCAATCTCGCCAAACACAGAGATACTGACCAGTTCCTTATCATTTACCCTGAGCATTTTGTTATAAAACAGTAGACATCCATTTAAAATAATGACAAAAGACTTAGGAGTTTAGCAAAACCTCTCCCTTTTGGCAAGCCTTTACCCTGCGCAAAAGGTATGAGTGTCACAGTCTAAGCAAACCAACCGTGCTGAGGGTAAATCTACAAAAAGTTCAGAGCAACTCCTAAAATTTGTTACAGCTTCGGGTACGTGTTGAGTCGCAACCCACCATTACCGTTGGTGAAGTTTCTCAATAGCGGTTGACGTGCACTGGATATTCTCTATTACGCTTGTATCCTGAACCACTGCAGTTGATTCCAGCGCCTTTGCACTACTATCCTTAACTTCTACATTGGGAGATTCGGCATCTGTATTAGTGTCTCGAACTGAGACACTAGTATGCCCTTCAAAGCTGCAGGACGGATCTACGGAGCCGTCTGACCTGAGTTTAAGGACCCAGATGTCTTCATTACCTGCACCAAAAGACTCTGTTTCACCGACTACTATGTACCCTCCGTCATTAACCTCCTGGATAGAATTAGCAAAATCCCAATTAATCCCCCCGTAAGTTTTCTGCCACTCTATGGCCCCGCCGGGCCTGAGCTTTAAGACCCAGAGGTCGAGGGTTTCCACAACTCCAGTGCCCGGTGAAGCCGTCCTACCAGCTACTACATACCCTCCGTCACCCGTCTGCCGGATAGAAAATGCCGCACTACCGTAAATTCCCCCGTAGGTCTTCTGCCAATTGATAGTCCCGTCCGGCCTGAGCTTCAAGACCCAAAGATATGTACCTCCAGCGCTAAAGGAGGATGTCGAACCAGCAACTATGTACCCTCCGTCATCCGTCTGCCGGATGGACTTGGCATAATCTCCATTTTCCCCCCCATAGGTCTTCTGCCACTCTACAGTCCCATCAGACTTAAGCTTCGAAACCCAGGCGGTACTTCCCCCGGTAATGAAGTAATCTGTAAAACCAGCCACTACGTAGCCACCGTCACCCGTTTGCTGGACAGAGTGGGCCCAAGCCCAGCCATCACCCCCAAATGTCTTCTGCCACTCTACAGTCCCGTCATGTCCGAGTTTCAAAACCCAAGAGTCATAATCGTCTTCCACACCAAACGAGGCGGTCGCACCAGCCACTATGTAGCCACCGTCACCCGTCTGTTGAATGGACAAGGCCGCATCCTGCTTATCCCCGCCATAGGTTCTTTGCCACTCCACAGTTCCATCAGGCCCGAGCTTTAAGACCCAAAAGTCTCCATTCCCTGCACCAAAGGATTTTGTCCCACCGGCAACTACGTAACCACCGTCACTGGTCTGCTGGATGGAAGAGGCCCCATCAGGGCTCTCTCCGCCATAGGTTCTTTGCCACTCCACAGTTCCATCAGGTCTGAGTTTTAAGACCCAGAGGTCTCCATTGCCGGCACCAAAGGATTCAGTCCCGCCAGCAACTATGTACCCCCCGTCACTGGTCTGCTGGATGGAATGTCCCTCATCTCGATTAGCTCCCCCATAGGTGGCTGCCCAGCTGGCTGACGCAGCCAAAGAGGGGGTAGTTGCAGAAAAAAGGAATGCAAGAGGCAGTATGCAGAACACGGCGCGCAAATCAAATATTCGACCCCCTTGGGTAGGCACCTTTGCAGCACAAGACCATATTTGATAGTACATGTCCCTTACCCTCCCGTGTTTTTCAAACCTCCAAGCAAACAGACAGGGGCTACTCACAGTAAAAGTCTTAAGGTAACAGTTTTCGATGAAAGGTCAATGCCTTAATCTACTGTAAGTTCTTTTCTTGACAAGGCTCTAGCGGGGTGCTAAAATTCGCCGGATATGCCCGCTGACCCTTATTTTATGCTCGTCCTTATACCCGTAATCCTGACGGCCATTACGGTGCATGAATTCTCTCACGCCC
>MHZB01000054.1 GCA_001828605.1 Planctomycetes bacterium RIFCSPLOWO2_12_FULL_50_35
CAGGTAGTGCCGCGGATGATAGAGGGATTGAAGAAGATGCAGAGATGAGAGAAAACCAGGCCCAAATTATTAAGGTGTTTAATAGTATATAGCCTATTGGGCCAGTCTTGGATTATGTCTTTGGTAATATCTTAAAATCCATTCCCGCCTGCTCAAAATGAATGTCGCCAGTGAGAACTTGGGAAATCTTTAATTCTTGCATGACGGCAAAGCTGGTAATGCCGGTGAAGAGACCTTTTTAACCGCCGGCCAATACCTCGACAATATCCAAAACCTTCACATCCTCCCTGTCCTTTGCCTTTAGGGCGTTGGAGAGCATGGTAAGGCAATAGGGGCAGGCGGTTGCTATAATGTCGGCTCCGGTCTCAAGCGCCTGGTCGGTGCGCATCTCGTTAATATTCTTGCCAAGCCTCTGTTCCATCCACATATGCCCTCCGCCTCCGCCGCAGCAGAAACTCCTGTCTCTGGAACGCTCCATTTCCCTTAATTCTGTGTCGGGCAGGAGGCAGAGCAGTTCTCTGGGCCCTTCGTAAACGTCGTTGTGTCGTCCCAGATAACATGGGTCGTGATACGTTATAGTTTTGTCCGACAGGGTTGCCCGGGTTTTTTTGTTGAGTAAGTCCTTAATCCTGTTGCCGTTTTTGGAAATTAGTTCAGTGTGGTGCAGCACGTTAAAATTTCCTCTGAACTGTGGGTATTCATTCTTCAGGGTGTTGAAGCAGTGGGGACAACAGGTGACTATGTCTTTTACGTTATATTTTTTAAAGACCGCAATGTTTTGTTTCACTAACTGCTGAAAGTCCATCTCGTTTCCGACTCTCCTCAGTGGATCCCCGCAGCACATCTCCTCACGGCCCAGTACACAAAAGTCTATTTTCATTTCTTTTAATAACCGGACAAAGGCCCTGGTTGTCTGCCTGTTTCTGTTGTCAAACGCACCTGCACACCCGACCCAGAAGAGTATCGCCCCATCACTGGCAGAGAGCCGTTTTATATCAAGACCCTGCATCCAGTCCTCTCTCTGTTCGTTACCGAGGCCGTAGGGGTTTTTCTGGAACTGTATGTTCTTGATGGCCCGCGTTATTTCTGCTGGATATTTGCCCTCCATCAGCCCGGGGCCCCTGCGGAGGTCTATTATCTTCTGCAGATGTTCTATGTTTACCGGGCAGTGCTCGACGCAGGCACGGCATGTGGTGCATGCCCAGATTTCTGCGTCGCTTATCTTTCCGCCTGGAAGCCGCCCCTGCGTGTCGGCTTCCATCTGCGACCGAATGTCCAGAATGATCTTTTGGGGTTTCAGTGGCTTTTCTGCAAGGGTGGCCGGGCACTGGCTGTCGCATCTCCCGCACCTCATGCAGGCATCCACGTCCAGGAGCTGTTTCCACGTAAAATCCTTCGGGCTCAGCACGCCGAAGACGCGTGTCTCAAGGGTCTTCGCTTCAACATCTTCCAGGGCAAGCGGTTTGAGCGCACCTTTCGGCCTGGTTGAGTGGAGGAATATGTTTAGCGGCGCGGTGAATAAGTGCAGCAGCTTCGAGTAAGGGATGTATGCGATGAAGCCCATTGCAAGCATCATATGAATCCACCAGATTGTGCGGTGCAGCGTCGAAATGGCAGCCGCCGTACAGGTTTGGGTGCCTTGAGATTTAGATAATGCGGCCACGAGGAGTTTAGAGAATATGTATCCCACAGGTGAATATTCACTCCAAGGGGGCGAGGTAACGGCAATCCTCGCCCCTTCAACCATAAAACCCGTGAGCAGGATGGAGAAAAGCAGGCCCAGTATTACTGCGTCATCCCGCGTGTTTCTCAGGAACTTTTGTTCAAACAGGTAGCGCCTGACGGCGGCAAGCAGTATCCCGCCGACGAATAGTGCCCCGAAGACGTCCAGCGACAGGGAGTAGTAGAGGTAGAAATTGCCGTAAAGGATTGGCCACCCCAGATGGACCTGTATGGCCACCAGGCATGTGCCGATAAACAGAGCGGTGAAGCCAAAGAACATAAGGGCGTGGATAATGCCGGGGCGTGTCTCCCTCAAGATGCCTCGATGGCTGACGACGTTCCTTAACGTAAACAACAAGCGGCGGGAGATTTGACCAAATGTTTCTTCCTTCTGGCCGCTGAACCATAGCCTGGCGCGGCGGTACATGCCGTATGAGAATATGGCAAGTGCGAATGCAAAGACTGCGTACAGCAGCGTATGGTGATCAATGTTCCAGTAAATTTCCCTTGTAGGCACCATGAGGGATATTATAGCCCTAAAGAGACCTTTGCAAAACTACGGAGTTCAGTCCTACTATCGGGCGGATTAATGTACCACGGGGTTATCTTTGTTGTGTATGGGTACAATAAAATTAAGGTCTGGGGTATGAAATGGTGGGTTTAACTTCCATGAAATTAAGGAGTTATGTATGTGGAAGCGCATGCATGTCTTATATGGGAAAAAATAAGGAGGCCATTGCATAGGCAACGGCCTCCTTTGACGGCTTCGCATACACTAGGTGAAGGGGGTTATTTATGTCCGCACATTATTGTAATCCTCTGCGAATAAACCCTTTAGGCTAGTGGGGCCAAAGCCTTAGCAACCCGACTTTGGCGCTCCTGGTTTCTTAGGACCCGGCCCTTTTGGGCTGGGGCCCTTGGGACCCTTTTGCTCACCCATCGTATTTTCTCCTATAAAAGGAAGATAAGTTAGAGCTGGCACGTGCCTGCTCTAGGGGGAATAATACTTGGGTCACATGTCTTTGTCAAGTGGTTAGATTTCCACATTTGTGGGGTTCGTTTCTTACGGATTTCGGCAATATTTTCCTTTTACGGTGGCTTAAGATTGGCGGAAGTAGTAGTGTTGTTTGCGTGATTTTAAAGTGAAAATAAGATGAAAGGGACTAATCAATATGTTATGTTTTGGCATATCGGCTGCTCGGCTTAATAGTGATGAATTCATACAGAGTAAGCCCTGCCACTACAATCCTGTGGACTAATTCACTTTGAGTGGGGCTCTTCCGCCCAAGGGCTGCATGGATCCTTATAGGGAGCGGCACTTAGCGCACACCTTTTTCAACCTCAGTCAGTGACTCGTCGAATATGGCCAGTGCCTTATCAACGTCCTTCTTTAAAATAGTTAGGGACGGGCAGAAGCGTATTGCGCTGCGTCCGCAGTCTAAGAGGAGCAGGCCCTTCATAAAGGCCTTTTCAACCACCCTGTTCCTTTCTTCTCTTGCCCTTTTCTTGGTTTCTTTGTCCTCGACCATTTCTACGGCAATCATAAGTCCCTTACCCCTCACCTCGCCGATGAGTCTGTGTGAGGAATGGATATTTTTTAATTCGTTTAGGAGATAGCTGCCCATCTTCGCCGCATGTTCTATCAGACCTCCTTGGAGGACATCGATGGTGGCCAGGGCGGCGCGGCAGCTGACCGGGTTGCCGCCGAAGGTGCTGGCATGCGCACCGGGAGGCCACTCCATTATCTTGTTACCGGCTACGGTAGCCCCCAGCGGCAGGCCGGATGCAATGCCCTTGGCCAGACAGACTATGTCGGACACCACGCCAAAGTGTTCTATCGCAAGCATCTTGCCCGTCCGCCCCATCCCAGACTGGACCTCGTCGGCTACGAGCATGATACCGTATCTTTTGCAGAGGCTTTCCAGCCCTTGGAGGAATTCCTTGGGCGGCACGATGTATCCACCCTCTCCTTGTATGGGTTCAACGAACACGGCCGCTACTTCCTCTGCCGGCAGGTAGGTTGCGAAGAGCTCCTCTTCAATCCAGCTGACACAGGCGGTATTGCACTGTGGGTAGGTTAATCCATAGGCGCAGCGGTAGCAGTATGCGTAGGGCACGTGGACCACGCCTGGCAGCAGCGGCGCAAAGCCTTTGCGCTGGATTGACTTACTGCCGGTGAGCGACAGCGCCCCCATTGTTCTGCCGTGGAAGGCGTTTATAAAGGCGATGAGGTAGGGACGCTTGGTGTGGTGACGTACTAGCTTTATGGCGGCTTCTACCGACTCCGCACCGGAGTTGCTGAAGAAGACCCTTTTTGGGGATGGCCCCGGGCAGATAGTGTCCAGCCGCTCGGCAAGTTCTATCTGTAAAGGGTTATAAAAATCCGCCCCGGACATGTGGAGGAGTTCCTTTGCCTGCCTGGTAACGGCGTCTACTACCTTCGGATGGCAGTGGCCCGTATTGGCGACGGCTATCCCGGCGGTAAAGTCCAGGTATCTGTTTCCGTCTACGTCCTCAACCATGACCCCATTCGCCCTTTTTACCATTAGAGGGTAGGCCTTGGCGGAAGACGGCGAGATGTATCTCTGGTCTTTCTTGAGCAGTTCTTTTGCCTTTGGTCCAGGCGGTTGTACCTTTATAAACGGATAGCTTTTAGACATTTGCTTCCACCTCCAGACCCAATCTCCAGCCCAGATCAAGTGCCTTTAGGTTAAGTTCGTAAAATTCTTTCCCTACTGTTATTCTCACGGCCTCTGTCAGAGACTCTTTGGATACCAATGATGTATGTGCCGCCAAGGCAGAAAGTATTATTACATTAGACACAGCCTTGCCGTCAAGTTCTCTTAAAGCGATTTCAGTGGCAGGGATGGGAATGTGTTTTGTAGTTGCCCGTGCGTGTGGGCAGACGGCCTTTGGGTCGAACAGTAGGGCATCTTTGACGTTGCCGGAGAAATTTTTGTATCCGTCCTGCGCAAGCGCAATCAGGAAATCAGCCTCCGTGACGTAGGGGTAGTCTATCGGTTCGTCCGATATTATTACCTCGGCGCGGCAGAGGGTGCCTCTAGACTCTGGGCCGTATGTGCTTGACTGGGCCGCGTATTTCTTTTCGATGACACCCGCCTGTCCAAGGAGTCTGGCGCTTAGAACCACACCCTGCCCACCCAGACCCGCTATCCTTATCTGCCTTTTCATAATAATTGAATTTTTTGCTTTTGTTTCATCCTGAGAGGATGAAACAAACGAAAAATCTCTAATGTAGCGTGCGAGCTTACGCGCACGTTTACATGCCAGCCTGAACGGTTGAGACAACTATCGATGGTTGAACGTGGCAGTCCGCCTAAGGCGGACCACGCTACATGTTCTGGTGCGACTCCTTCGTCACAGACGGATCAGAATGATGATTGTACAGAATTGTTCCAGGGGTATCATTTTAATTTCCTCAGGACACAAACTCACCAATGATTATTTTCCCCTCGATGGTTTCTGGTGGAGAATCTTCGGCCTTTTGACGTGTTATACATCTTTTCATTAGATCTCTCAATATCTCAGGGGGCGAGGGCCGGTCCTCCTTTCTGCCGTAGTGTGTCGGACATGGGGAGAGGACGTCTATGAATGAGAAACCTCTGTGGCAGAGCGCCTTCTTTATGTAATTTATTAGCGGCCGCGTGTGCATGACCGATGACCTGGCCACGTAGCCGGCGCCCGCCGCCTCTACCAGCCGGCACAGGTCAAACGGCCGCTCAGGGTTGCCCCCCATGGTGGTGGATGTATAAGTGCCTTCACCGGTGGTGCACGATACCTGACCGCCCGTCATGCCGTATATCTCGTTATTTGCACAGATTACTGTTATGTCCGTGTCTCTCCTTGCGGCGTGTATCAGATGGTTGCCGCCTATGGAGGCCAGGTCTCCGTCCCCGCTTATCACCATTACCTTCAGCTGCGGGTTGAATAGTTTGGCTCCCGTGGCAAAGGCAATCGGTCTTCCGTGGGTTACGTGCAGGGTATCGGCCTTATAGTGTGGACTTGGTATCCAGCCGGCGCAGCCGATGCCGGATACGAATAGCATGTTCCTGAAATCCAGTTCCAGTTCGTCTATAGCCCTCAGTATGTTTGTCATCAAGATGCCGTGTCCGCACCCCGGACAGAAGGGTGTGGGGAGGGTTTCGGTTCGTAGGTACTTCTTTAACTTGTGCTCCATATTCAATCTTTGTAATTCTACATAATGTCCTTCTGAGGGAGTGAAGCGACCGAAGAATCCCTGTAATGTAGCGTGCGAGCTTGCTCGCACGTAATCGTGGCAGCTTGCTGCCACGCTACACGCTCCGCCCAGAATGACATATGGTAGTGAGATGACTTTTGAGGGGTGCCGCAGGGCTTAAGCCCTGCGGCACCCCTCACACCCCGGAAAATATTCATTTGTTTCTTTACGACAAGACGGCCTCTAATATCTCACCGGGTGTAATGACCTCGCCGTCTACCCTGGTGATGGAAAAAACTGCTGTGTTGGCCCTGGCAGACCGCTGTACTTCTTGTGCAATCTGCCCGCGGTTCATTTCGGGGACAAATATCCGTCTTGCCTTAAGGCTGTGTATCGTTCGTTCGGGAAAGGGCCAGACTGTCTTTAGCCTGAGCAGACCTGCCTTTACACCCCTGTTACGCGCCTGTTTTACAGCCGCTAGGGCGGCCCTTGCCGCAATCCCATAGGCAACTACTACTGTGTCTGCATCTCCTGTAAGATATTCTTCCATCTGTGCGATTTTATCTGCGTTTCTCAATATCTTTTCGTTGAGTCTGGTGGTCAATTTTTTCTGTATATTTGGGTCCTGGGTTTTTCGGTAGCCGAACTCGTCGTGCGTAGAGCCGGTTATCAGTAAGGCCTCCCCTTCGCCGAAGCTGGCCATCGGTGGTACACCGCGCGGGTCATCTGTGCCGAAGTGGGGACCTCCCGGTGATTTCCTGCGGTCTAACACGGCAAGCTCATCCATCCCGGGCACGGTACAGGTTTCTCTTAAATGGGCGATGGCGGCGTCGGACATTATGAAGACAGGGACGCGGTAGGTCTCGGCCAGATTGAAGGCCTGCACCGTAAGTTCGTACATCTCTTGGATAGACCAGGGCGAGAGGGCGATTATCTGGTAATCGCTGCTTGAACACCACTTTACCTGCATCATATCTCCGCTGTACGGTCTGGTGGCCTGGCCGGTAGACGGGCCCACCCTTTGGACGTCTACTATGACGCAGGGCGTCTCGGTCATAACTGCATAGCCGATGTTTTCTGCCATCAGGCTGAGTCCGGGGCCGGATGTGGCCGTCATCGCCTTGGCCCCAGCCCAGACGGCGCCTATTACGGCCCCAAGGGAGGCAATTTCGTCCTCCATCTGCACAAAAACTCCCCCCGCCTCCGGCAGCCTGTTAGACATCCTCTCCATTATCTCGATTGAGGGTGATATGGGGTAACCTGCGAAGAACCTGCACCCCGCCCGTATTGCCCCCTCGGCCACCGCCTCATTCCCCTCCCAGAAATACTCACCTGGTGGGATATCGCCGTTTAAATTTTCGTTCATATCGTTTATGGTAGGGGCGAACAGCCGTTCGCCCCTGCTCAAATGTATGCAGCATACGGTTCTCACCGTAGGCAAGTTAAAGTAGGGTGCGTCTTGACGCACCCTACAATACTTAGAATCAAATAAACGTACGAGCAAGCTCGCACGCTACATGGCTCTCATTTTTAAGTAGGGGCACGACATGTCGTGCCCCTACAATTCAGGCACGGAATCTACCACTACCATGCTCAAAAATTTCAAGGGCAGGTGCAAGACCTGCCCCTGCGAAATATTCTACGCAAAGGCCCTCAGGCCGAGCACGTCTCTTCCTATTATCAGCTTTTGTATCTCAGAGGTGCCTTCATATATGGTGGCGACGCGTGCGTCGCGCAGGTATCTTTCCACGGGAAATTCGTCCGAGTAGCCATAGCCACCGTGTATCTGCACGGCCATGTTGGCGGCCCTGAGTGCGGCTTCTGATGCAAAATATTTTGCAATAGAGGTCTCGTGCGTACTTCTTTCGCCTTTATTCTTCACGTCTGCGGCCTTGTAGACAAGCAGCCTGGC
>MHZB01000055.1 GCA_001828605.1 Planctomycetes bacterium RIFCSPLOWO2_12_FULL_50_35
CGTGTTGCCCGCCTTTATAGACTCAAAACGCTCGAACACATGACCGCAATCCTTACATTTATACTCGTAGGTCGGCATACTCTTCCCCTAACACATAATTAAGAAGACACACAAAACCAGAAAACATTCTATTATAAACAAAACGCACGTCAAGTCTATAGTAGTCACGAACACCCGTCCCCCAGGGACATTGCACAACTGTCATTCTGGGGGAGCAGAGCGACCCGAATGCAGCGTTGGAGCCTTGCTCTCCGCCTAAGGCGGATTTAACGTGACAGTGGACTGCCACGCTACGCACTCCACATCCTTGACTGTGAAACTACAAATGCACAAAGGCGCGAATAACGTGCCACCGCAGCTTGGAGGGGAAAGGCGTTGACCTCTGCTGCAGTTTGTGATAATTTTTGATGCGTTCGTAATGTATAAGACCCTGCATCCGCCTCAGGCGGATCATTCTGGGGAAACAAAGCGACCGAAGAATCTAAAAGTGTAGCGTCCGGTCTCCGCGTCGGACGCAAAAAGGCCGTCGGGGGCAGAGACCTGACGCTGCAAAGACAGATTAGATTTGCGCCAAAGGCGCATCTGCCTTCGGCATGACTTCGCTCAGAATGACATATAGTGTTCGCGGATTTTCGCAGAAGTCTTTATATTATTTCACACAAGAAAAGGTATGGAGTTTACCAGGCGTTCCTTCCTAAAGCTGAGTGCTAGCGGGGCATTGCTTACAGGCCTTGGCTTTGACGTCACTCCGGCGATTGCCCATGCCCGCCAACTGAAGATTGCCCGCACCACCGAGACCAGAAGCACCTGCCCGTACTGTTCGGTAAGTTGCGGAGTGATAATACACACCCTGGGAGATAATTCGTATAACGTTCGACCCACGGTGGTCCATGTAGAAGGTGACCCCGATCATCCCATAAACGGCGGGACCCTCTGCCCAAAGGGCGCATCACTGAAGCACTGCATAGTAAACGACCGCCGCCTTACCAAGCCGTTATACAGGGCGCCGGGCGCCTCCCATTGGGACGAGGTGTCCTGGGATTTTGTAATAAACGAGATAGCCCGCCACGTAAAGGAAACCCGCGACAGAATCTTTGTCCAAAAGGATTTACAGGGCAAGACCGTAAACCGTGCGGAGGGCATTGCCATGATAGGCGGATGCACCGACACCAGTGAAATGAATTTCCTGATGGTAAAGGTCGCCAGGGCCTTCGGCATGGTTTATTTCGATCAGCAGTCGCGCCTCTGACACGGCCCGACGGTCGCCAGTCTGGCGCCAACGTTCGGCCGCGGGGCAATGACAAACGGGTGGACGGATATCGGCAATGCAGACGTCGTCTTGGCCATGGGCGGCAACCCTGCGGAAAATCATCCCTGCGGCTTTAAGTGGGTAATAGAGGCAAAAAAGAAACGCGGCGCAAAACTGGTGTGTATAGACCCGCGATTTAATAGGACGGCTGCCGTAGCCGACCACTTTGTCCAGATACGCGCCGGCACCGACATCGCCTTTTTAGGCGGACTTATAAACTACATACTCTCCAACGGTCTATACCACGAGGAGTACGTAAGGCTCTTCACCAACGCCACCTTTCTGGTAAAGTCAGATTTTTCCTTCGGAAACGGGCTTTTTTCGGGATATAACCCGGCTAGCGGTACCTATGACAAATCCACCTGGCAGTACCAGCAGGATGGCAGTGGACATGCATTACAGGACCCCTCGCTCAGAGACACCGATTGTGTGTTCCAACACCTCAAGAAACATTTTTCCCGCTACACGTCCGCGGTTGTATCGGAGATTACCGGGGCATCTGTAGAGGATTTTGAGAGGGCCGCAGGAATTATTTGCTCCACTGGTAGACCGGAGAAGGCGGGTACTATCATGTATGCGCTGGGCTGGACGCACCACAGCTTTGCCGTGCAGATAATTCGCGCCGCCGCCATACTCCAGCTCCTCCTGGGGAATATCGGCAGGCCGGGCGGCGGAGTAAACGCCCTAAGGGGACACTCAAACATACAGGGGGGTACTGACCACGGCGTCGCATTCGACAAACTCCCCGGTTATTTGAAATCCCCAACAGCAGACCAGCAAGACCTGAAACATTATTTGATGGAAAATACACCCAAACCTCTTTCCCCTACGTCCATGAATTACTGGAGCAACTACCCGGCCTTCTTTATCAGCCTTATGAAGACAATGTACGGTAATCACGCCACCCTTGAGAACGATTTCGCATACCACTACCTGCCAAAGGCGGACCGTAATTACAGCTGGGTATATCTATTTGACGACATGTATCAGGGCAAGCTGGAAGGGATGCTTACCTTTGGTATGAACCCTGTGGCCAACGGCCCGAACTCCAATAAGATGATCTCTGCGCTGTCCAAACTAAAGTGGCTTGTAGTGGCGGACTGTTTTGAGACCGAAACTGCCCAGTTCTGGAGGGCGCCGGGGATAGACCCGGGTGAGGTGGATACAGAGGTCTTTCTGCTTCCGGCAGGCATCTTTGCAGAGAAAGACGGCTCATTCACAAACTCAGCGCGCTGGGCGCAGTGGAAGTGGAAGGCGCTTGACCCGCCCGGAGACGCTAAGGCAGACCAGGAGATGCTGGCCAGAATTTTCTTAAAAGTGAGGGAACTCTACCAGGAGGGCGCGGGCGCATTCCCCGAACCTATACTCCATCTAAGCTGGCCGTATTCAAGACCACAGGACCCACCCCTGGAGGAGATTGCAAAAGAGATTAACGGACACGCTGTTGCGGACGTAATTGACGGTAAGGGGGAGGTGGTTGCCAAGGTGGGTGAGCAGCTATCCACCTTTGCGCATCTTAAGGACGACGGCTCTACTTCGTGCGGCAACTGGCTCTATTGCGGCAGCTTTACGGAAAAAGGCAATATGATGGCAAGAAGGGGCCGGAGCGATCCCTCAGGGCTGGGCATGTATCACGAGTGGGCCTGGAACTGGCCGCTGAACCGGAGGATACTATATAACCGCGCCTCGTGCGATGCCGATGGAAGACCATGGGACCCTACCAGGGTATCCATAATGTGGGACGGAACAAGATGGGTAGGCGATACGCCCGACTATAAGGCCGACAGCCCTCCAGGCGCAGGACTTGGTGCGTTCATTATGCTCCCCGAGGGTGTGGGAAAGATTTTTGCAGCGGACTTCGTCGAAGGGCCGCTCCCGGAACACTACGAACCCGTGGAATCGCCCATAAAGAACCCGCTCCATCCGGAAGTAAGCTCAAATCCCCTTGTGAAAAGATTTGTGTCCGATAAGGATGGGTACGCAAACCCGGAGGATTTTCCCATTGTGTGCACAACATATCGGCTAACGGAGCACTTCCACTTCTGGACCAAACATATAACTGTAAACTCCTTACTACAACCCGAATTCTTCGTTGAAATACCTTACGAGTTGGCAAAACAAAAGGGCATAAAAGACCAGGACCTCGTAAGGGTCACTTCCGCCAGAGGGAGTGTTGAGGGAAAGGCGCTGGTGACCAAACGCATAAAACCGATGAGGGTAGGGGGGCGGGAGGTGTGGCAGATAGGAATCCCCATACATTGGGGCTTTGCCGGCAGGGTCAAGGGGCCGCTGGCAAACCTCCTTACGCCAACGGCCGTTGACCCCAACTCCTTCACCCCTGAGTACAAAGGCTTTTTGGTAAGGCTGGAGAAGGTTTAGAGATGGCAATTAAAGGCCTAGAGATAAGAGACATATCCGCAACCAGATACGCAGCCCTTGGTATCAGCAAGGTGCCGAGGATGACAAAGCTGATAGACCTGTCCACCTGTATAGGCTGTAAGGCATGTGAGGTGGCCTGTATGGAGTGGAATGACCTGCCGATGGACGAGACCTATAGAGCTGCGGGCGGCTATCAGACGATTCCCGACCTGGCGCACAACTTCTGGAACCTGATAAAATTCAACGAGGTGGACAACGGCAACGGGCTTTTGTGGACCATGGCCAAGCATCAGTGCATGCACTGCGAGAACCCAGGATGCCTGAGGGCCTGCCCTGCGCCGGGCGCCATTGTACAGTACACAAACGGCATTGTGGACTTTGTTCAGGAGAACTGCATTGGGTGTCAGTTCTGTGTGACGGGCTGCCCATTCAATGTCCCCCGCATCAGCCCAAAGAACCAGAAGGTATATAAATGTACGCTGTGCTCCGACCGTGTTGCCGCAGGACTGGAACCTGCCTGTATAAAGGCATGTCCTACCGGCTGTCTCCAGTTCGGCACAAAGGAGCAGTTGCTTGAGTACGGAAGGCACAGGGTTAGGGAACTAAGAAGCAGGGGCTTTAAAGATGCAGCCATCTACGACCCGCCTGGAGTCATGGGGACGCACGTCATATATGTCGTACCCTACGGAAACCACCCTGAGGTGTACGGGTTGCCTGCGGACCCGAGGATTCCTGCCCTCGTGTCGCTGTGGAAGGGGCCGTTGAAGACAATAGGAAGTACGATTATGCTGGGGGGCGTGACCGCAGCCTTGCTTCATTATCTGACATACGGGCCGATGGAGGTTAAACCGGACACTGACGTAAAAAAACAGAGATAACCAAGGAAAAAGCTGAGGACAGAAAAAAATCTCTGCAAAAGCAGACTTTTTCCAAGGTCACAAAGAAAAAATGGACCAGCTAAAGCAAACTACCACACAGCCGAGGCCGTACAACGGCCATAAGGACATAGAGAGATTCAGCCTCAGAGAAAGACTGGTACATTGGACAGTTGCCGTATCATTTGTGTATCTCATGCTGTCGGGACTCGCACTGTACTTTCCTCGGTTGTACTGGATTGCGTCCCTGCTGGGCGGCGGCACGACAATCAGGGTGTGGCATCCGTATGTCGGAGCGGTATTTTTCATTACGTTCACGATAATGTTCTACCCATGGAAACGTTGTATGTTATTATATCCTGAGGATTGGGAATGGCTGAGGAACATCTGGAGCTACATAACCCACAGAGGCAAAACGCTGCCGGAGATCGGCCGGTTTGACCCAGGGCAGAAGATATTTTTCTGGCTGATGGCGTCAGCCGGTGTCCTTCTATTCGTTTCCGGGATACCACTGTGGTTCCCCGAGAAATTCTCATGGAACGTAAGGTTGGTCAGCATATTTACGCACGAGGTGGCGTCCACGGCGGCCATCGCCGGCATAATAACGCACATTTACATGGGCACTATCGGCGTACCAGGCTCTTTGAGCGCCATGACAAGGGGTAAAGTTACTCAAGAATGGGCAAAGACCCATCATGCAAGATGGTATAGACGGCTAAAGGAGAAGGGTATAATATAAAAAAATGAATCCGTCGTGGGATAAACGTATCTGCCGTGCGGAGGAATTGGCCAACCGCTACGCCTTCGCCAAGAAGGCATTAGGCTTTTACGGCGTCCTTACAAGTCATCAAAAAGGCGTATATCAGCGTATTGAATCCCTGGCAAAAGACAGTAACGAACGCCTGTCTCTGGAGGAAGAACTTCCCCTTGGTATACT
>MHZB01000056.1 GCA_001828605.1 Planctomycetes bacterium RIFCSPLOWO2_12_FULL_50_35
GAAGGAAGTCATCCAGGCCTAGAACCAAGGCCCCGACCTATAAGGGGAAAAACGTCCCAACCAGGACCAAAAAGTCCTGCAGATTCTGATCCCCGTGCGGACGAACAAGCAGACGGTGCGTCAAGACACCCCATACACGGCTTTACGGCACAACTTAATCTAGCCTTTTCATGGATGTCAAGGTTGATGCTGACTAGGACATAAAGTGACATTCGGTTCCTTCGCTTTGCTCAAGGACAAGACTTTTCCCTCACAAGCTCTGGTAAATCCTCGAAAGTAGGATACTCTAGGAAATATACCAAGGTTTCCTCATCAACTTCAGGGTTTATTTTGGGCCTTCTACACACGTTACTACCTGTTTGATTATCTTTGGATGCAATATTCTTCCAGGATGAAAAGGGATAATTATTCTTCTATTTTCCTTCAAGTATATTCTGTGGCTTCCTTTTGACCTGATCATTTCAAAACCAGCCTTTAGCAGCATTTTCTCGGCCTGTAGAGGCGTTAATCTCGGTAATTTAGCCAATATTTACCTCTAAAGAAGTGTTCAATATTTCTCTACTCAGACAGGATTTTATTTCATCTTTAGACATTGTTTCTAAATACAACTGAACAGCTTCTTTTATGTTATTCAATGCCTCTTCCAAAGAATCTCCTTGGGTTTGACAACCCTCAAGTTCTGGACAATAGGCATAATAGCCACGTTCATCCTTTTCTATAATCACGCTTACTTTATATGACATGGTTGCAACCTCCTTATTTCTGCTACAAAAATCGCCACAAGCAGGTAATCCCCAATTTTCATTCTTCGGCCAATAACTTGTCTATGTACTTGCTTAGCTTTGGTTTTGTCTCCTCCCCAAAGCCTATCTCCTTCGTCTGTACCTTGCCGTCCCTGCCCAGGATAAAGGTAACGGGTATGAATTGAATGTCATACTCCTCTATTATATCGTCCCCGCCCACAAACACGGGGTATTTTATCTGCATCATTTCCACAAAGGGCGCGATTACGTCAGGCTCTGCGCCCTCCACGTTAACGGCTATAATCTCAAGTGCCTTTCCATTGTATGCACCGTACAGCTCGTTGAGGAAGGTTATCTCCTGCTTAGAGACGGAAGACAGAGTGCTCCAGAAGCTGAGGATTAACACCTTCCCTTTATTCCCCCGAACTACGTCCCGAAGTTCCCCTGCACTGAGTCTTTTTACACCCGTTGTCTTCTCGCCCGCAAGACCTGTGGACGATGACACCGGCAGCCCCAAGAACAGCAGCACCAACAATATAAAGACTCTATGTATGTGGATGTGTCTTCTTAATATTGCAGGATTCATTAACATACATTTTGAGACCTCTGAAAAAGCTTCCCAACACCATGTTGGTGATGCCATTCTGAGCGATTTGTAGGGCGAGGCGACCTCGCCCCTACGTTTCCGACAGAAGGTCAATTGTACAGACTTTTTCAGAAGTTTCCATTCAGTCGCTTTCCCCCAACAACTTAACTATTTCCTTCTCAATCTCACTCCTCTTATCTTCATAGAATCCCGTCTCCCTCTTTTTTATCCTTCCCTTTCTGTCAATATAGATATGATACGGGACTAATCTGACCCCATATGCATTCATAATGGTGTTATCTGCCAGAAAGGTGGGATAACTTGTCCCCGCCGCCGACATCAATTTCCTGGCGGCTTCAAGGTCTTTGTCAACGGACAGGCCTATAATAAGCAATCCGCGCCTCTTGTACTTGCTGTACATCCTGTTCATAAAGGGGGCCGCCTTTCGACAGTTGGGACAATCGGACATCCAGAAGTCGAGGATTATCACCTTATCCTTGTTGGCGTCAAGCTTGGCCTTAAGCCCCGGGAAATTAATCCGAGTAATAAACGGGACTACTTCCCCTTCAACTCGCTCTGCTTGAATGGAGAAAAACGCACACGCCACAAAGACCGATATTAAAACGGTTCTATACACAAGATGTTTTATCTCCAAGACCAGATACTTACCATAACGCCGCTACTCCTTTAGAAGCCTTTCAATTTCCTCTTCTATCTCATTTTTCTTCTCTTCGTTGTAGCCCAGTTCTCTTTTTCTCTCACTGCCGTCTTTCCCGAAAAATACATTGAGCGGCACGGCCTTTACTGAGTACGTACTCAGTACGTCCCCCTCTGCAAGAAAGTTAGGGTAGTTAACCTCCTTTTCTTCCAAAAAGAGACTGACCATGTCGGGTGGTGCACCCAGGGCCAAACCTATAATCTCCAAGCCTTTTTCTTTGTACTGACTATAAAGCTTCATAAGGAAGGGAACCTCCCTTCCGCAGACACTTCAAAACGGGGACCAAAAGTTTACCAACACCACCTTGCCTTTATTCTCCGCAATGCGTTCTTTAAAGCCTGAGAGATTAATCGTACTCAATGTCCCTTCCTCTGCACCGCCAACCGGCAAATAGGAAAGAAGAACCAGGGAAATTACAACAAACAAGCTGATAAACCTGCGCACGTCCAGCCTCCTTTTATAGGCGAGGCCCTTGGTTTTAGGTATTACCAACGGCCCCTAAACTAAACACACCAGTTACAAACCGCGATACCACTGCAAAAATACCTAAAATACATGCAGACGCTGCAGATTGTCATTGCGAGCCCGCCTGAGGCAGACGAGGCAATCTCGTAATAGGTTACTGCATCACTGCCGCAGTCTTTTTTAGGTTAAATGAAATATTCCCGTTCTTACTTACTTGAGCAACTATCTCCGAGCCCTCCGGGAATTTCCCCTTGAGCAATTCACTTGCCAGTGGGTTTTCTATAAGCCGCTGTATAGTCCGTTTAAGTGGTCTTGCACCGTAAACCGGGTCAAAACCCTCCTCTACCAATCTATCCTTAACACCGTCGCTTATGACAAGCTCGAGGTTGTGTTCTGCCAGTCTTTTCTTGAGGGCCTTGAGCTGTATCTCGACAATTTCTTGTAACTCCTCTTTTGACAATCTGTTAAATATAATTATGTCATCAATTCTATTCAAGAACTCCGGCCTGAAGACCTCCTTCAGCGCCTCTTTTATGCGTTCTTTCAGTTCTTCCTCTTTGTCCTTCCCGCTCAGCTCGTGTATCCACTGTGTGCCTATGTTGGAGGTCATAACGATAATGGTATTCTTAAAGTCCACGGTCCGTCCGTGTCCATCAGTAAGTCTGCCGTCATCCAACACCTGCAGCAGGACATTGAACACGTCCCTGTGCGCCTTCTCTATCTCATCGAATAATACCACCGAGTATGGCCGGCGCCTGACGGCCTCCGTAAGCCTGCCCCCCTCTTCATAACCGACGTAGCCGGGTGGCGCACCAATCAGCCTTGCCACAGAGTGCTGTTCCATGAACTCGGACATATCAATCCTCACCATGGCATTTTCGTTGTCAAACAGGAACTCTGCCAGAGCACGGCACAACTCGGTCTTTCCTACCCCGGTGGGACCGAGGAAAATAAACGACCCCACGGGTCTGTTGGGGTCCTGGAGTCCAGCCCTGGCGCGTCTCACCGCATCGGAAACAGCCCTCACGGCGGCCTCCTGGCCCACCACCCTTGCTCCGAGACTGTCTTCCATCTTAAGGAGTTTCTGCTTCTCGCCCTCAAGGAGCTTGGTTACAGGGACACCTGTCCACTTTGAGACCACCTCTGCCACGTCGTCGGCGTCAACCTCCTCCTTCAGCAGACATTTTTCTTTTTGTATCTCGGCGAGCTTCGCATGCTTCTTTTTTATCTCCTCTTCATACTCCCTGATGCGGCCGTAGCGTATCTCCGCTACCTTACCAAGATCACCCTGCCGCTGGGCGGCCTGTTCCTCGACACGGGCCTGGTCTATCTTCGCCTTTAATCCCTGTATCTCCTTTATTACACCCTTCTCGTTCTCCCAATGCGCCTTAAGCACGTTGAGTTCTTCCTTCCAGTCGGCAATCTGTTTCTCTACACGCATCATTCTATCCTTGGAGGCGCGGTCCTTTTCCTTTTTCAGTGCCTCACGCTCTATCTCCAACTGCATAATCTTGCGTTCTATCTCGTCAAGCTCAGTCGGCATGCTGTCCAGCTCAATCCTGAGCCTGGACGCAGCCTCATCAATAAGGTCTATAGCCTTATCCGGCAGAAAGCGGTCGCTTATATAGCGGTTAGACAGAGTGGCTGCCGCTACCAGGGCTGAGTCCTTTATCCGAACACCGTGGTGTACCTCATAACGTTCTTTGAGGCCGCGAAGGATGGCGATGGTATCCTCCACCGTAGGCTGGCCGACGTAAACAGGCTGAAAACGGCGCTCAAGGGCGGCATCCTTTTCAATGTGTTTGCGGTACTCATCCAAGGTGGTAGCGCCTACACAGCGCAACTCACCCCTGGCAAGGGCGGGTTTCAACAGATTCGACGCATCTATCGCCCCCTCTGCGGCACCTGCACCTACCACCGTATGCAATTCATCTATGAAGAGTATGATACTGCCCCCCGCCTCATTTATCTCCTTAAGTACAGCCTTGAGACGGTCCTCGAACTCCCCCCGGTATTTTGTACCGGCGATGAGCGCCCCCATGTCCAGCGCCATCACTCGTTTATCCTTGAGCCCCTCCGGTATGTCGCCGCTGACGATACGCTGCGCCAGACCTTCCACAATGGCCGTTTTACCCACACCCGGCTCACCTATAAGCACAGGATTATTCTTCGTCCGTCTTGAGAGCACCTGAATGACACGCCTTATCTCATCGTCTCTGCCAATTACGGGGTCAAGCTTGCCCTGTCTTGCCAATTGTACGAGGTCTCGGCTATAGCGCTCAAGCGCCTTGTATTTATCCTCGGGGTTAGGGTCCGTAACCCTGTGGGAACCACGAAAGGACTGGAGGGCCCTCAGCAACGCATCCCTTTTTACACCGGCATCCATCAGGATGCGGCCCACCGTACTATCCTGCTTGCCCGACATGGCCAGGAGGATGTGTTCCGTACTGAGGTATTCATCCTTAAGCCCCATAGCCTCTTCCCATGCCGCATTCAATATCTCATTGAGTTCCGGGCTTATATAAACCTGACCAAAACCTGCGGGGCTGCTAACCTGTGGAAGCCTCTCAATTACATCCTGACACTTCGAATATACGAAGTCTTTATTTGCGCCCAATTTTTCAAGGATTGGCCCCACTATGCCCTGTTCTTGCTCAATCAGGGCGGAGAGGAGGTGTACTGATTCTATCTGCTGCTGTCCCTTGGACTGGGCAAGCTGTTGTGCCTCTTGGATGGCCTCCTGGGCCTTTATTGTAAGCTTATCGAGTCTCATAACATTTCACAGAAACTAAAACAAAAAAGTCGGGACTAGGCCCGACCTCATATAATAATACATAAAAAAATCAACCCCGAGTGGCTAGTCCTTCACGTCGAAGTCTGCGTCAATTACCTCTTCGCCCTTTCCCTTTTCTTCCCTTTTACCGCCGGCAGAACTCGCACCCGGCCCTTGTCCCCTCTGCGCAGCGGATTCATACATGACCTGGGCAAGCTTATGAGACGCCTGGGTAAGCTCCTCGATAGCCTTCTTTATCTCTTCGGCACTATTGCTGTCCTTCAGCGATTTCAGCCTGTCCAGCGCCCTGGTTACGGCATCTCTATCGGCCTGGCTTACCTTGTCTCCAGATTCTTTCAGGGTCTTTTCCATAGTGTATATCATTTGGTCGGCCTGGTTCTTCGCATCCACAAGCTCTCTGGCCTTCTTATCCTGCTCTACATGCTTCTCGGCGTCCTTCTGCATCCTCTGCACCTCTTCATCCGAGAGGCCGGAAGACGACTTTATAATGATGGACTGCCCCTTGCCGGTCCCAAGGTCCTTTGCATTAACGTTCAGTATGCCGTTTGCGTCTATATCGAAAGAGACCTCTATCTGGGGAATACCCCTCGGTGCCGGTGGTATGCCGGCAAGCTGAAATCGGCCCAATGTACGATTATCCCTGGCCATGGGCCGCTCTCCCTGCAAGACATGGATGTCAACGGCCGTCTGGCTGTCGGCGGCGGTGGAAAAAATCTCCTTCTTGCCGGTAGGAATGGTGGTGTTTCTCTGTATCAGTGTGGTCATTACACCGCCCAGAGTTTCTATGCCTAACGAGAGAGGGGTAACGTCCAATAGGAGTACGTCGCGTACCTCGCCGGAGAGCACGGCACCCTGAATGGCCGCCCCAACGGCTACAACCTCATCCGGATTTACACCTTTTTGCGGCTCTTTTTTAAATATCTCTCTTACCAGCTCCCGTACCCTGGGCATCCTGGTCTGTCCGCCTACCAGTACGACCTCATCTACATCGTGAGGAGAGAGTTTCGCATCGGACATGGCGTTTTCACACGGTCTCTTGCATCTCTGTATCAGGCGCTCAACCATTTGCTCAAATTTTGCACGCGTAATGCTCATTGCAAGGTGTTTCGGTCCTGTCTGGTCTGCGGTAATAAAGGGGAGATTTATCTCCGCATTCATGGAGTTAGACAACTCGCATTTTGCCTTCTCTGCGGCCTCTTTCAGACGCTGATGTGCCATCGGGTCTTTCCTGAGGTCTATACCGTGTTCTTTCTGAAATTCATCCGCCATGTAATTCATAAGAATATCATCAAAGTCGTCACCTCCCAAGTGCGTATCACCGTTGGTGGAAAGCACTTGGAATACACCATCGCCCACCTCCAAGATGGAGATGTCAAATGTGCCTCCCCCAAGGTCGAAGACTGCGAGCTTGCCCGTTTTCTTCTTTTCAAGACCATAGGCAAGGCAGGAAGCCGTTGGTTCATTGATTATCCTCACGACATCCAGTCCGGCAATCTGCCCAGCGTCTTTGGTGGCCTGACGTTGGCTGTCATTGAAATAGGCAGGTACGGTAACAACCGCCTTTTCGATCGGATGACCGAGATATTCCTCTGCCGTCTTTTTTAGGTCTTGAAGGACCATGGCAGAGATCTCCGGCGGAGTATAGTCCTTACCCCTTATCTCTACCTTTACAAGCTCCTCTGGGGCACCTACTATCTTGAACGGAACGAGCTTCTCTTCCTCGGATACTTCGCTGTGCCTCCTGCCCATAAAACGCTTTATCGAGTATACGGTATTCTTCGGGTTTATGATGGCCTGCCGTTTGGCCAGTTGACCTACCAGGCGCTCGCCCTTATCAGTAAACGCCACACAGGAAGGAGTGAGCCTGCCTCCCTGGGAATTGACTATTACCGTAGTCTGGTCGCCTTCCATTACGGCAACAACCGAATTCGTCGTACCCAGGTCTATACCGATTATCTTTTCCCTCGCAGCCATCGCAAAGCTCTCCTTTCACAACTCACAAAAAGCGCCTTATTCAATGCATTGAAACGACCCAACAAATACAGAGGTATTTTTTTATAAGACGTATTATAACACGCTTATCCACCTTTTCAAGCTCACGAAAGACGGGCACTAACGGGGGGGTTATATCTTTACCACATCCTTCATCTCATAGAGGCCCGGAGGCTTATTCACAATAAGCTTCGCCGCCCTGACGGCCCCCATGGCAAACGTGTCGCGGCTGTGAGCGCTGTGAACGAGTTCAAAGGTCTCCCCAAGGTTCCCAAAGACCACCTTGTGGTCTCCCACAGTGTCCCCCACCCTTAGGGCGTGGATACATATCTCGCCTTTCGGGCGTTCGCCGACTAGACCTTTGCGGCCGTAGATGGCTACGTCCTCCAGCTTTTTGTTTGTCGCCTTGCATATCTCCTGGGCAATCTTCAGGGCCGTGCCGCTTGGGGCATCTTTCTTAAAGCGATGGTGTGTCTCTACAATCTCAATATCGTAATCATTCCCCAGCGCCTTGGCTACCTGGGCGGCAAGCTGAAAGATGAGATTTACTCCAAGACTCATATTCGGACTGATAAGACACGGTACCTTGCGGGAGGCTTCCTTAATCTTTGAGAACTGCTCCTGGCTGTGACCGGTGGTACCGATTACCAAGGCCGTACCCATAGCGGCAAAATGGACCGCCTTGTCTACGCTGGAAGCCGGTTCTGAAAAGTCGATGAGGACGTCTGCCTTGCCGTTGGATTCACGAGTTACCTTTACGCCGCACTCCTTCACCCCCAATGCGGGCCCAATATCTTGTCCCAGGAGCGGATGCCCCTCCCTTTCAAGCGCCGCTATAAGCCGAAGCTCTTTATCCTCCCATACGTTCGCCATCACCCTTGCACCCATTCGACCACAGGCACCATTAACCGCCACCTTAATCATGCGTCATACCTTTCGCTCCATCTGCCATTTTTTATATTTCTTGCTGGCATTTTGCAGAAATTCCAGCTCCTTTTTTGTAAGGTTTCCAATACCCTCGCGGTTTAGCTTATCCAGAATCATATCTACCCTTCTGCGTATCTCTACGTTTTCTCTCATCTCTCTTTCTCTTTGTCTGGCCTGCCACACAGCAACCATGTCCCAGAGTCTTGGCTCGTACCTGACAAATAAGAACCCGTAAAGCAGACCAC
>MHZB01000057.1:0-7122 GCA_001828605.1 Planctomycetes bacterium RIFCSPLOWO2_12_FULL_50_35
AACCCAAAAAAAGCAGAGGAATTTTTACGGCTCCTGAGTGAGCACAAAGACAGCTTTTACCGTTTTTGTTTGCACGTTATATGGGACAAAAACAGCGCTGAGGACGTGCTCCAGGACGCCATTCTTTCTGCTTACAAGGCATTTAGCAGATTCGAGCCAGGCACGAACTTCAGGGGCTGGATGTACCGTTTCCTTATAAACAAGATATTTAATTACAACAAGAAGTTCAGGAAGGACGTCCAGTTTAATGCGTCGTGGCAGGATGTGGACCTTCTGGAGATGCTTGAGAAGGAGTCTACTTACAGCTCAATCCTCCAAGACCCTCAGGCGGTCTTTGAGAAGTTGGATGACCGTGTGAAATTGGCGCTGCTTTCGCTCAGTCCGGGAGAGCGCATGGTATTTCTTTTAAGGGCTGTAGAGGGCTTTGCGTATAAAGAGATTGCCGATTTTCTGGAGATACCCGTGGGCACGGTCATGAGTCACCTCTTTCGCGCCAGGGCAAGGTTGCGGGAATCTCTGAGCGAGTATGCACGGCAAAGGGGATACCTATGAGATGTAAAGAATACATAAAATACCTGAGCCCATACATGGATTCAGAACTTGATGCCAAGACCTGCATAGAGATAACAAATCATCTGGACATCTGCCAGGACTGCCAGAGACGTTTTGCTCAGGAACAGGAGGTAGAGAGACTGTTGGTGAGAAAGCTTAAGGAAGAACGGATGCCTGGGCATATATGGGAGTCAGTACAGACAAGTGTTGGTGCCGTTGATTATGTGCCAGAAGATAGCACCAGGAGATGGATTAGCCTGAAATGGCTTGTGCCGGTGGCCGTTGCAGCGGCACTTGTCATTGGCCTGTCAACCTTCTTTTTCTGGGTCAAAAAACCTGCGGACAAGACCCTTATCTTGGCCCTCCAGGAGGTTCACGAGAGGTATTTGAAGGATGAAATAGCCGTGGAGAAGGGCATAGTCTGGCCGGAGGGTTTCAAACGGATGTCCCTCCCCGGTCATATGCCGCAGTCGGGGCGCATAGGGGGGCATGATGTGGAACTTGTGGGTGGAAGGCCGTATTACCTTAGGGATATAGAGATGGCCTTCCTTGAGTACCAGTGCTGCGGCACACCTGTTTCGGTGTTCATCCTCCGCAAGGAAGACCTTGACAGCTTCCCGCAGGCTAAGGATTTATTGGAAAGTAACAGGGGCTTTGTGAATATAGCATCAGAGGGTACTAACCTGACGATGATAGACGTTGATGAGGCGGTGGTTTTTGGCGTCTCGTCTCACGAACTTAACGCCCTTTTAAGGGCCTTTAAAAGGGTTTAAGTAAGGGTGTGCTTATACGCTGCCCTTATTTAGCTTTAATGTGGATTGAAACAGAATAGTAGGAGGAGAACAAGATGAGGTTAATGGGAAGGATGCTGGTTGTTATTGCAGTACTGTCTTTGGCAGTTGTTTTGCCTGTTGGACTTTTTGTGTCTTATGTCCCAGTGGTCACGGCAGCCGAGGAGTTGGAAAGTGTCCACTTGGAGATTAAGGGCATGACCTGCGGTGGCTGCCAGGCAAAGGTAAAGACGGCGCTTAGCAAATTGCCGGAGGTAAAGGAAGCCAATGTGAGTTGGGAGGCCGGTGGGGCAGACGTCAAGGTCACGAAAGGCTCCGACCATAAGAAGCTCGTAGGAGCAGTGAAGAATGCAGGCTTTGATGTCTCTGGAGTTGAGTGCGAATGCAAGGCTTAGGGGCCGGGGTTGACCCGCCTTGCGCCAGGATGTGAGCGTTTTTGCCTGAGGGGCCCTCTTAGAGAGGGCCCCTTCTTGTCTAATTGGTTTTACCTTGCGCCCGGGACGTGGACAAAATATAATCCTAAGGCTATGAGAAATAACAGATTAGTGTCATTGGTAAAAGGCGAGGACAGGTCCAGCAATATATCCAGAGCGCTTGAGCTTATCAAGAGGGACTTGGGTGCAATAAATGATAAGAAGAGGATACTGATAAAGCCCAACCTGCTGTCTTCCGATGACCCCAGGGGCAATACGAACGTAGAGACGGTGAGGAGTATTATCGAATTTCTTGCAAGAAATTACGATAACTTTGCCGAGAAAGAGATAGTTGTATTTGAAGGGAGTGCAGGTGCATTCTACGGCGGCACCACTACAAGGGAGGTATTCGAGAAATTTGGTTACGCTGACTTGGAGAAGGAATTCAAGAATGTCAGGTTAGAGTGTATAGAGGATTTCTCCGAGTGTGTACCTGTTCAAATATACACCCTGGGAGGGGTTGCGACTATAGGTATTGTACGGCATGTGGTTGAAGACTTTGATTACAGGATATCCGTTAACCTGCCCAAGACCCACAACTATGCCGTTGCGACCCTTGGGATAAAAAATATGGTTGGGGTCGTTAAGCAGTGTGACAAGTCCATGATCCACGGTCTGAAGGCCGCAAGCTCTAATGGCAATGGTAGCAGGACGATATTCGATTATGTACCCACCTGGGCCATATCCTTGTTGAGGCGGCATGCAATGGGGTTCGTGGATTTGGTAATAGGATATATACCCTCATATCGCCGGGGTATAAAACTGATACACAAGAATATAGTGACCATGGTTAAAGAGGTCTGGCCTGATTTAGTTGTTTTAGACGGCCTTTATGGAATGGAGGGTAAGGGACCGGGAGAGGGTAATTTGGTCAGGATGAACCTGGCTATCGCCTCAACAGACCCCGTAAAGGCGGATGCATTGGGGGCCAGGGTCATGGGGATAAATCCTGAAGACATCGGCTATCTGTATTATCTTCATGAGGAAGGTCTGGGTGACATGTCCCTCGAAGGCCTGGTGGGGGTTGGGCTGGAGCAGGCGGCAATGCATTTTAAGATGCACCCCACTTATAATGTCCAGATTCAATGGAGATAGCCGCCGATAAGAGCGGTTGGTATTTGACGTTTTGGGAGTTTTGCGAAATACAGAATTTTGAGTCCGTTGGCTACGAGGCCTCTGAAAGAGTCTGGATAATTGTCATTCTGAGGGAGCAAAGCGACCGAAGAATCCTGTAGGGGCGGGGCGGTGCGACCGCTGCGAGCGGCCCCGCCCCCTACACCAACGTTGAACGTGGCAGTCCGCCTTAGGCGGACCACGCTACACGCTTCGATCAGAATGACACAGGGTATTAGAATAACTCTTTCAAAGGTTTCCTTAGCCCAATTTGCGTGATTTTGGACGTCTTCTACCCACTTTTTGGCTATTCGATATTTGTCGTACATTAGGTCTCTTGGCTCCCCACTTTCTCCTCTCATCCGGACACATCTTCTAGTGTTTTTAGCCCCAATCCTTCTCAAAAGTGTATATATCTTCAGTGAGGTGGTTTATATTGTTGACGTTAAGTATTGGGTTTTTCAGACTGTTTTTTCGTCAGCCTTACGTTTGACCAAGGGCGAAGGATTTATTATACTTAATGGTTTCAAAAGTGGTAAGTTCTGGGGTCGAGCCCAAAAGTGTTTACAGAAACGAGTGCTGATCTGCTGGAGGCATGACCATGTCAAACAAGACTACGACAGGGAGAGAGGGCTGCACGTCCGACATGAGCCTCTTTACTGACCATGATATATATTTGTTTAGGGAAGGCAGCCATTTTAAGCTCTACGAAAAGCTTGGCTCTCATCTTGTAAGAAATAACGGCGTAAAAGGCGCACACTTTGCCGTGTGGGCCCCAAACGCCGAGAGGGTCTCGGTTATAGGGGACTTTAACCGTTGGGACAATCGTTCTCATGCCCTGAGGCAGAGAGAGGACGGTTCTGGAATCTGGGAGGGGTTTATTGAGGGCATCGGCAGCGGGACCGTATATAAGTATCACGTAGTCTCCAGGCACAACGGCTACAGGATGGATAAGGCCGACCCCTTTGCCCTTTACTGTGAAAGGCCGCCCAAAACCGCCTCCATGATATGGGAGCTGGATTATAAATGGGCCGACAGTGAGTGGATGGAGAACAGGGGGAAATCCAACTCGCTCAACGCCCCCCTTGCCATATATGAAGTTCATCTTGGTTCATGGAGAAGGGTGCCTGAGGAGGGGAGCAGGTTTCTGACCTACAGGGAGATGGCCCATTACCTTGCAGATTACGTGAAAGATATGGGCTTCACCCATGTGGAGTTCCTGCCGGTTATGGAACACCCCTTTTATGGTTCCTGGGGGTACCAGACGATAGGTTATTTTGCTCCGACCAGCAGGTATGGGACCCCGCAGGATTTTATGTATTTGATAGATTATCTCCACCAGAACGGTATAGGCGTTATTCTCGATTGGGTGCCTTCTCATTTCCCGGACGACGGGCACGGGTTGGTTTACTTCGACGGCACTCGGTTATACGAGCACGCCGACCCCAAAAAGGGGTACCACCCCGACTGGCACAGCTACATCTTCAACCACGGCCGGTACGAGGTGCGTAGTTTTCTGATCAGCAGTGCCCTATTCTGGCTGGAGAAGTACCATGTCGACGGGCTCAGGGTCGATGCGGTTGCATCCATGCTCTATCTTGATTACGGGAGGAAGGAGGGGGAGTGGATTCCCAACCAGTACGGCGGGAAGGAAAACCTCGATGCGATAGTGTTCCTGCGCAGATTAAATGAGATGGTCTACGAGAAACATCCCGATGTGCAGACCGTGGCGGAGGAGTCAACGGCCTGGTCCATGGTCTCGCGGCCCGCGTATGTGGGGGGGCTCGGTTTTGGTCTTAAGTGGAACATGGGCTGGATGCACGACACGCTCGGGTATTTCTCAAAGGACCCCGTCCATCGGAAATTCCACCACAATGATTTAACGTTCAGCATGCTGTACGCCTTTTCGGAGAACTTTGTCCTCTCCCTCTCGCACGATGAAGTTGTCTACGGGAAGGGCTCCCTCATCGGGAAAATGCCCGGCGACGACTGGCAAAAATTCGCAAACCTTCGGCTTCTTTTCGGATACATGTATGCGCATCCGGGTAAGAAACTTATCTTCATGGGCGGAGAGTTCGGACAGCGGCGGGAATGGTACCACGAAGAGAGCCTGCATTGGCACCTCCTGAAGTATCCACCCCATCAGGACCTCCAGCGGTGGGTGCGGGACTTGAACCACTTCTACAGAAGCGAACCCGCCGCGCACGAGCTGGACTTTGAACCGGGGGGATTTGAGTGGATAGATTGTGGCGATTCGGAACAGGGCATTGTCAGTTTCGTAAGGAGAGCGAGGACGACAAAGGATATAATACTCGTGATTTGCAATTTTACCCCCGTTGTGCGGCATGGCTACAGGGTCGGAGTCCCTATGGGAGGATTCTGGAGAGAGGTATTAAATAGTGATGCCGAGGAATATGGAGGCAGTGGCCAAGGCAACTTCGGGGGCCTTGAGGCCGCACCCGTGTCTTTTCACAACAAGAGCCATTCCCTCTCCCTCAGCCTGCCGCCGTTGGGCCTGCTTTACTTCAAACATGACAGACTGGGATGAATTCCGCCCCTCAGTATGGAGAAAAAGGTCTTTGTAAGTCCCCTTCAGCCTGGCTCTGTGTAGAATGGGAGACCATTAGTTAAGAACGGAGTTGCCTGCAGCTGAACTTCTTTGCACAAGACTAAGGAGCCGTATGAAACGTTATATCAGTATTCACGGTCATTTCTATCAGCCGCCCAGAGAGAATCCCTGGCTTGAGGCGATTGAACAGCAATACTCGGCCTACCCCTACCATGACTGGAACGAAAGGATAGCGGCGGAGTGTTATGCGCCGAACGCCGCCTCGCGCATCCTCGACCACGACAAGAGGATTAAAGATATTGTCAATAATTATTCGAAGATAAGCTTCAATTTTGGTCCCTCCCTTCTTTCCTGGATGCAGACCCATGTGCCGGAGACGTACAGGGCGGTTATCGAAGCTGACCGGGTGAGCCGGAATAGATTTTCAGGTCACGGTGCGGCCATTTCCCAGGCCTACAGCCACGTGATTATGCCCCTTGCAAACAGTCGTGACAAGCGCACGCAGGTAATCTGGGGTATTGAGGACTTCAAGTTCCGATTCGGCAGAGACCCTGAGGGCATGTGGCTTCCCGAGACAGCCGTGGACCTGGAGACCCTCGATATACTCGCCGGCCTCGGGATCAGGTTCACTATCCTTGCCCCCTCTCAGGCGAGCCGTGCGAGAAAGGTGGGGGATAAAAGGTGGCATGACGTAAGCGGCGGCAGAATAGACCCGAAAATGCCCTACCTGTGCGAGCTACCTTCGGGCAGGACAATAAACATCTTTTTCTACGACGGCCCGATAGCGCAAGACGTCGCCTTTGGCGGCCTTTTAAAAAGCGGGGATGAATTTGCGAAGAGACTCCTGGGCGTATTTTCCGAAGGGGACTTCTCGCAGCTTGTCCACATAGCTACGGACGGAGAGACCTATGGGCACCACCACCGCTACGGCGACATGGCCCTGGCCTATTGCCTCGATTACATAGAGTCCAATGGCCTTGCGGAGATAACCGTCTACGGAGACTATCTGGCAAAACACCCGCCTATGCACGAGGTGGAGATTATCGAGAATACCTCGTGGAGCTGTGTTCACGGTGTCGAGAGATGGAGGAACGACTGTGGATGCACGACAGGTATACATCCCGGGTGGAGGCAGGCCTGGCGGCCGCATCTGCGCCGGGCGTTGGATCATCTCAGGGACGCCCTCATTCCCATTTATGAGGGGGAAGCGGCATCCTATGTAAAAGACCCATGGGGGACGAGGGACGACTATATTGACTGTGTCCTCGACAGGTCTACAGATAACGTGGAGCAGTTCCTTTTAAGGCATGCACGGAAAAAGCTCTCAAGGGAAGAGAAGATAAAGGTTCTTAAACTTCTTGAGATGCAGCGTAACGCCATGCTCATGTACACGAGCTGCGGGTGGTTCTTTGAGGACATTTCGGGTATCGAAACGACACAGGTTATTCAGTACGCCGCCCGCGCCATGCAGCTTGCCGAGGATATAAGCGGTAAAAACCTGGAGAATTCCTTTATCAAGACACTCGAGCAGGCGCCGAGCAACATCCCGGAAATCAAAAACGGTGCACGGGCTTATGAGTTGTTTGTCAGACCCCTGATTACCGACCTGCGCAGGGTCTGTGCA
>MHZB01000057.1:7141-10956 GCA_001828605.1 Planctomycetes bacterium RIFCSPLOWO2_12_FULL_50_35
ACACTATGCCGTTTCCTCCCTCTTTGAGGAATATCCCCAAACCACCAGGGTATACAGCTATATGGTTAAAAGCGAGATATACGAAAAAGAAGAGGTCGGGAAACAGAAACTTGTCATCGGCAGGGCCAGAATTCAGTCTGACGTTACGTTGGAAGAAGAGGTTGTCAACTTTGCGGTCCTATATTTCGGAGACAATAACTTGAACGGAGGGGCGCAGAGATTTGATGGCGACGACTCTTTTTCCGTCATGCACAGGGAACTGAAGAACGCCTTCCTTAAACCCGATATCTCCGGGGTCATCCGCCTGATGGATGCGCACTTCGGCATGCACAATTTTTCCCTCTGGTATCTGTTCAGGGACGAGCAGATTAAGATTTTGAACCTTATTCAGAAAAGTGCGCTGGAAGAGATGGAGATTTACTTCCGACAGATATACGAGCGCCATTACCCGACCATGCACATCATGGATGAGCTTCGTATCCCCCTGCCGAAACCCTTTGCCTGTACTGCGGAGTTTGTGCTTAATACGGGCCTCCGGAGGCTGCTGGAAAAGGAGGAACTCGACCTCGATCAGCTTCAAAGGGGGATCTCGGAATTTAAGAAGTGGCACTTCGAGCTGGACAGGTCTACACTGAACTTCGTCGCCACAAGCAAGGTCAACACGATTATGGAAAGATTCGCACATGAACCGGAAGACATGTCTTTAATGGAAGGTGTGGAGGCGGCGCTTAAGATTCTGGGGACACTCTCTCTTGAACCCGATCTCTGGAAGGCCCAAAACATCTACTTCTCGATTGGAAAAGAGCTTTTGGGCGTGAAGCGCAGGCAGGCGGAAAGCGACCCACACGCAAGAAAATGGGTTGGACTCTTCAACTGCCTTGGCAGCTACCTGCGCGTAAGGTGCTTCTGATGCGCATCCCCGGTGCCGTGCAGATTGAGACCTCTGCAAAACCCGGCATCCGCCTAAGGCGGATCATTCTGTCGGAAACGTAGGGGCGAGGTCGCCTCGCCCACGATAAGGGCGGGGCCGCTCGCAGCGGTCGCACCGCCCCGCCCCTACAAATTGCTCAGAATGACAACATGGTGTTAGGAGACTTTTTCAGAGCTTTCAGAATGCAGTTTTCACCTTTTTTACTCTACTATCGGTCGGAGAGCGGTCATGTTGAATAGGAGAGGGAGCGGGGTACTACTACATATAACCTCGCTGCCTTCGGCATACGGCATCGGAGACCTGGGTCCCCAGGCCTACAGGTTTGCCGATTTTCTGGCGGGCAGCGGACTTAGTTACTGGCAGGTCCTTCCCATTAACTCGGTTGATCCGGGGACAGGCTCCCCCTACAATGCTTCATCCACCTTCGCCGGAAATACCCTTCTTATAAGTCCGGAGTTCATGTGTCGGGATGGTCTCCTTTCGGAAGGAGACCTCCCTGTTCCCAATTTTCCGGAGCGGCGGGTCGAATACCTCAAGGTAAATTCTTACAAACAAAAACTCTTCCACAGGGCTTACCGGCGTTTTAAGGAGAATAAAAATCAGTCTGAGTATGAGATATTCTGTAAAGAAAACTCCGACTGGCTCGAAGATTTCGCCCTTTTTGAGGTCCTTAAGGAGCATCTTGAGGAGGGGGATTGGGCTAAATGGCCCATAGAGATAAGGGATAGGGACCCCGGGGTCCTGCAGACGCTTAAGGATAAGCTCCAGGATAAGGCCGAGATGGGAAAATTCCTCCAGTACGTCTTTTTCAAGCAGTGGCTTGAACTCAAGGGTTACTGTAACAAAAAGGGAATCGAGGTTGTCGGAGATGTACCCATCTACGTAGATTACAGAAGCGCTGACGTATGGACCAACCCGGAGATTTTCAAGCTCGACGGAAACAAGCTGCCTGCGGTAATTTCAGGTGTGCCGCCGGACTACTTCAGCTCCACGGGTCAGAGGTGGGGGAATCCCGTTTACCGCTGGGACGTCTTGAAGAAAAGCGGGTATACGTGGTGGGTAAAGAGAATCGGCCACAACCTTAAGCTATTTAATCTTGTGCGGATAGACCACTTCCGGGGTTTTGTCGCATATTGGGAGATACCGGCAGGTGAAGAAACTGCTGTAAATGGAAGGTGGGTTGGGGTTGACGCAGTGGACTTCTTTGACACGCTTCTCAGACACTTTCCCTCTCTCCCCGTCATAGCCGAGGACCTGGGGGTTATAACGCCCGATGTAAGAGAGGTCGTGGCGCGCTACAACTTTCCCGGGATGAAACTGCTCATCTTCGCCTTTGGTGAAGACCTTCCCACAAATCCCTATACGCCCCACAACCACGTAAAAAACTGCATCGTATATACCGGTACCCACGATAACAACACGATAAGGGGATGGTTTAAAGACGAGGCTAGCGCCGATGATAGGAAAAGGCTCTTTCGGTACCTCGGAAGAGAGGTGAGCGAAAAGGATGTCCATTGGGAATTCGTAAGGCTTGCCATGATGTCGGTGGCAAATACCGTGATCCTTCCCATGCAGGATATTCTCGGCCTCGGAGGAGAGGCGAGGATGAACCTCCCCGCCACGACAAAGGGCAATTGGAAGTGGCGCCTGAGAGAGAAAGAGTTGACCAGCAATCTCTCAGACAAGCTCCTTGAAATGACCAGGATTTACGGACGGGCCTAGCTTAAGGCAACTTTAACGTGGGAAGAGGTTGATTATAAAAACGTTTTTGTTAAAATAACGATTCGTAAGAACAGGCTTGTGAGAAATGAATGTGAAAGCTGAAGACTAACTTGTGGCCGCATCGGGTCGAATTTGTCCACTTTTACCCTGCCGGAAAAATACGGGTTATGGGGAAGCAGTTGTAACTCTTTGTAAGTAAAAGAGGTGGGGACGTAGCTCAGTTGGGAGAGCGCGGCACTCGCATTGCCGAGGTCGTGGGTTCGAATCCCATCGTCTCCACCATATCTCACAAGGAGTTATGATACGGCTCATGCTCTAGTTCTTCTGAAATTGTGAAGTACGTCAGTGTTTTTGTTCCTGCCCAACAGCCTTTCCTCCAGCACCCTTACTGCCTTTACATTGTGATTGGGGGCAAGCCGGGTGCCACAGGTCTTTAGACCTGCAGTCTGTGCCCCAATGATTATCACAGTAGGGGCGAGGTGACCTCGCCCCTACATCGGACGAACAAAATATGACGTCGGGTGCGGAGACCCGACGCTACAGGAAGTTTTGGAGTCCATTGACTGCGTCAATGGGAAATTCCCCAGCGACACAGTCGCTGGACTCCATAGGAGACACTGTGTCGGAGTTGTAGCGTCCGATCGGTTCGGCTGAGGCTTCGGACAGGCTCAGCCCCTGAGTTCATCGAAGGGCTCACCGCCGAAGCCTCCGCATCGGACGCATCTGTCATTCCTGCGAAAGCGGGGATCCATGAATTCCGTGTCAGGCACGGAATGACATAGCCGACAAACGTCCGATGTCGTGCCAGAGGTGGATGCGCCTTGGCGCAAATCGGGCAGCCACTTCGTTTGTTATGTAGGGACGGCCCTTGTGGCTATCCGAAGTGGACAGGGACAGGCCCTGTCCCTACGAAGACTTCGGCAACGGCCCGATATTTCATAGGCAGGGCTGACTATTCCCCTTGTAGGAATTCGTAAATCGCGATAAGATACTTTAAATGCGTATTATTCCGGATTTTCGGAAATTATTTCCGAAATAATAATTATATGGAGTTTAGAGGTGTGAGTCCGTTCCGATCCATAAAGGGTAAATTACTCTTATTTGCACTCTGCATCTCGCTCATACCCATTGCCGTAATCACGAGCGTGTACTACCTCAATGC
>MHZB01000058.1:0-11747 GCA_001828605.1 Planctomycetes bacterium RIFCSPLOWO2_12_FULL_50_35
AACGGAGCACTCCCTGGAGGTTCAGGTGCCGTTTATAAAACATCTGTTCCCCGAGGCCAGGATAGTACCCATTATGGTCCCGCCGACTAAAGAGGCCGCTGTATTAGGCAAACAGATAGCAGCCCTGGCAAAGGACAAGGATGGCAAGATAATGACCATCGGCACCAGCGACCTCACACACTACGGTCAGAGGTATTCATTCAGGCATCACGGCACCGGAGTGGAGGCTCTCAAGTGGGTAAAGAACGAAAACGACAAGAGGATTATTGACCTTTGTCTCAAGATGGCCGCCGAGGATATAGTGCCGGAGGCTACCAAGCACATGAACGCCTGCGGCGGGGGCGCCCTGGCCGCAACCGTCGCATACGCCAGGGAACTTGGGGTGAAGGAAGGTGAGTTACTGCACTATACAACCAGCTACGACGTAGACCCCACAGGCGAACCCGCAGACTTTGTCGGCTACGCAGGGATAGTGTTTTAAGAAATTGCTTACCGGGATGGATACAAAGAAATGACCATCCAAAAAGCCACCGCTAAAGACATTGTACAAATAATCAAGAACAAGAGAGATGAAGTGCGCTTTGCCGTTCTACTGGGCGCAGGGGCATCGGTCACTGCAGGGATTCCGTCGGCCTCGGAGATGATTAAGGAGTTAAAAGAAAAAATCTATAAGAGAGAAACAGGCAATTCCTCTGCTTCAGATGATGAAATTGACGGCTGGATTAAAGAACAGGACTGGTATAAGGCCATACCATCTGAAGAACTCTATGACAGAGAGTATTCAACAGTCTTTGAAAAGTATGCTTTAAGCCGTCCAGACGGTCAAGCATACATCTCCGAATGTGTTAAAAGGGCCAAAGCTCCTAACTGGGCGCATATCTACCTGGCTCATCTAGTAAAACACAATTGCATCCAGACCATCCTTACCACTAATTTTGACGACCCTTGCCTTCAAGGCGCTATTCCAGCAGGGCCAGGAGGTTGTAACCTGCCACCGGCGGGAACATTTTAATGACGTGTTATTCTCTCCAGGATGTCCCACGATTATCCACCTTCACGGCCATTACCTGAATTACGACATAAAAAACCTCGAAGTAGAAGTTGGTAAGCTGCCACAAGAGTTCGTCAATCTCTTTAGGAATGTGGTTAGTAAAAACGGCCTTATTGTAGTAGGTTGTGGTGGCCGGAAAGAGTTTGTAATGGAACTACTACTCAAGTTCGCAGAAGAAGGGTACTTCAAATACAATCTCTACTGGGTAGCCAATGGCGGCGAGGGAACATTGAACAATCGTACAAGAGAGTTGCTGGAATACCGGCGTTCTTATTTAATAGAGAAATGTGACGCCGACAACTTCTTCCTTCAACTCAACCATAGTTTAAACCTTGGTTTTCCACCTTTCATACGAGACCCTCTGGGCAACTTGATAGAGACCCTGAAACCTCTTCGGTCCCTCGAACTCCAAAGAACCAGAGATTTCGGTCAACCCGCTCACGACTGGCTAATCTCAAAAATTGAGAAACTAGAGATATTTCATAAAGGAGAAAAGGAAAGAGAAGAGGCAAAAGAAAAATTTCTTTTACTCTATGAGCAGGGAAAGACAAGAGAAGCAAAAGAACAGCTTATATCTGCAATCGAGAAGTCCAAAGAAGATGCCTTTCTCTATTTTGCCTACGGCACACTTCTTTCAGAGCTGGGCGGTGAAGAAAATCTCAGGCAGTCCCTCGAAAAGTACCGGCTCGCAGTCAAATACAAGCCTGATTTCCACGAGGCATACTACAATTGGGGGAATGCGCTGTCAAGGCTGGGTGAGATGCTTGGCGGAGAAGAGGGGCAGAGACTTATAAGAGAATCCTTCGAAAAGTACCAGCTCGCAGTTAAATACAAGCAAGATTACCACAAGGCATACAACAACTGGGGGATTGCGCTGTCATACCTGGGTGAGATGCTCGGCGGAGAAGAGGGGCAGAGACTCATAAGGGAATCCTTCGAAAAGTACAGGCTCGCAGTTAAATACAAGACGGATAAACACGAGGCATATAACAACTGGGGAATAGCTACACAAGAATTGGCTGACCTTTTGCCTCCGGAAGATAAAAAAGAGAAAGAGGTTCTTAAAAAACAAGCGGAAGAGCTGTTCAGAAAGGCAAAAGACCTTAGAGAAAAGTCTGAATGAGACCCCTGCAAAACCCTGCATAATTGATGTCATTCTAAGGGAATTATAGGGTAGACAACGAAATTTATTTCGTTGAATCAACGACCATATCGAAGACCCGCCACTCTGTTGGGCGGGAAGGTCGTTGTCTACCAGATTTTCACCAGAGGCGGGCCTGCCAAAGGTATGACATTGACCGTGTCAGTGGGCATTTAATACACACCCCTTTCTCCCCTCTTAAAAGAGGGGACGGGGGTGTGTATCCCAGAGCGACATCCGCCTGAAGTGTACTGTCGTGCCAGAGGCAGACCCACCTCAGGCGGGGACTCCACAAAAAATACTTTTGCATAGGTCTCATACACTAATGTCCGATAGTTTAGGTGGATTGAAAAGCCACCCTCCCCCTACCCCCTCAAGGGATGGGGTAGGTTAGAGCAGTCTTTTGCAGAACTCTTTTTACTTTATCTGCTTACCGGAACCGCATTTTAGGCACTTGACGTTCTGTACGCTATATGATATTTTGTGGATTCTTATTTACATAGATATAGGCAGCTATTGATGATAAAGAAAACAACTGGGCTGGAAACGGCTCCAGAACCAATAAAGAAAATAAGGCTCACCATAGACGGCCGAGAAGTCGAGGCCGGTCCCGACCAGACCATACTCCAGGCAGCGAACTCGCTCGGCATAAGGATACCCACCCTGTGCCACGACCCGCGGCTCGAACCGTTCAGCGCATGCAGGGTCTGTATGGTAGAGGTGGAGAACGCAAGAAAGCCCCTCGCGACCGCATGTTCCGCCCTGGTTCAGGACGGCATGGTAGTCAAGACCGACACCCCGAAGGTCTACGAGGCCAGGAGGTTTGCGCTGGAGCTTATCCTATCGGACCATCCCCTGGACTGCATGACCTGCGATAAATGCGGCAGCTGCGTCCTCCAGGACCTTGCCTACGAGTACAACCTTAAGGGCAGCCGTTTCTTTAAAGAGCCCGATCGGGGCATCGTCCCCGACCCGAACACCATGATACTGAGGGACGATTCCAAGTGCATACTCTGCGGACGCTGTGTCAGGATATGCGACGAGGTGGAGCAGGCCCATGCCCTGGACTTTATAAACCGCGGATTCCAGACGGTGGTAGGTCCGGCATACGGCCAAACCCTGCTCGGCACAAGCTGCGAGTTCTGCGGGCAGTGTGTCTCGACATGCCCCGTAGGCGCCCTCAGAGAGAAGCAGGCCGAGGGAAAGGGACGAAACTGGCAGCTGGATAAGGTGCAGACCGTGTGCGGCTACTGTGGTGTCGGCTGCAACCTGTTCCTCAACGTCCACAAGAAGACCGGTAAACTGGTAAAGGTAACTTCTCAGGTAGGCACGGTGCCCAACGACGGCAATCTATGCATAAAGGGCCGCTTCGGGTACGACTTTGTTCACCACCCCGACCGCCTTACAGACCCGCTTATTAAGAAAAACGGCAGGTTTGAGAAGGCCACCTGGGACGAGGCACTCGACCTTGTTGCAGGCAAATTCAGCGAAATAAAGTCAAAACATGGCCCACAGGGCATAGCCTGCATTGGTTCCGCCAGGTGCACCAACGAAGAAAACTACCTGATGATGAAGTTCGCCCGCGCTGTGGTGGGAACCAACAGCGTGGATATGTGTGCCCGCACCTGACACGCCCCAACTGTGGCCGGTCTGGCCGCAAGCTTTGGCAGTGGTTCTATGACCAATTCCATAGGTGAGATACCTTACGCAGACGTACTGTTCCTGCTCGGAGCCAACCCAACAGATGCTCACCCAATTATAGGACTCCACATGCGGGCCGCCCTGCGCAGAGGCGCTAAATTCATCGTAGCTGACCCACGCAAGATATGGTTCGCCGAGCGCGCAGATTACTTCCTACAACTCAGGCCCGGCACCGACTGCATGCTGCTTAACGCAATGATGAACGTAATCATCTCAGAGGGGCTTGAAAACAAGGAATTCATAAATGCACGCACCGAGAATTATGAGGTACTAAAAGAATACTGTAAGGACATTACGCCCGAAAGGGCCGAGAAAATAATCGGCGTACCCGCCGAGCACATCAGGAAGGCCGCAAGGCTCTACGCCACGGCAGATAAGGCCGCTATATTCTATACCCTTGGCATCACGGAACACGTCTGCGGCACGGAGACAGTCCGCACAATAGCCAACCTGGCCATGCTCACAGGCCATATCGGTAAACCCAGTTCGGGCGTCAACCCGCTAAGGGGCCAGAACAACGTCCAGGGTGCCAGCGATATGGGCACCATGCCGGATAGGTTCCATGGCTATCAGTTCGTAGACGACCAGGCCGCAAGAGAAAGATTTGAAAAGGCATGGGGAGTTAAGCTGCCCACCACAAAAGGGCTTATGTCCCCTGAGATGTTTGACGCCGCCAACAATGGAAGGCTTAAGGCCATGATGGTTATGGGCGAAGACCCTGTGATGAGCCAACCAAATCAGGAGCACATAATAAACGGCCTCAAAAGGCTGGAATTCATTGTAGCAATTGACATATTCATGAATGAGACCTCAAAATATGCACATGTTATTCTCCCCGCTGCATCGTGTGCAGAGAAGGACGGAACGTTTACAAACTCTGAGAGGAGGGTCCAGCGGGTAAGGAAGGCTGTCGAACCTATAGGGACCTCCAGGGCAGACTGGCAGATTCTCTGCGAGCTTGCCACCAGGATGGGCTACCAAATGAAGTACAACCACCCGAGTGAGGTATGGGATGAACTGGCGGTGCTTGCCTCCAAGTTTTTCGGCGGCATCAACTACGAGAGAATAGATAGGGTAGGCATCCAGTGGCCCTGCCCGGATAAGAACCACCCCGGTACCCAGTACCTGCATAAAGACACATTCAGTAGGGGCAGGGGACTGTTCTACTCCCCACCCTGTCGTCCGCCTGCGGAGAAGACCGACAGCGAGTTCCCACTCATACTGTCCACGGGCCGTACCCTGTATCAATACAACGCCGGCACAATGAGCAGGCGCTCCTCCGGCTGTAGCCAGATAGAATCGGAGTGCTTCGTAGAGATAAGCCCGTTCGATGCAGAAATGAACGGTATAAAGGATGGCGACATGGTAAGGGTAATCTCCCGAAGGGGAGAGGTCCAGGCGCGGGCCAAGGTAGTGGGAATAAAAGAAGGGGTAATCTGGATGCCCATGCACTTTGCCGAGGCCGCCGCCAACCGCCTCACTGTGAGCGCCTATGATAACATCACCATGACACCGGAATACAAGGTCTGTGCCGCAAAGGTGGAAAAGGACGGTGAGAAAAAATCCAAGAAGAAAACGGCCACCGCCACTACGGGCATCGCCTAGCGTAGTTTATTAGTTCCTATCCTTAATTAGAGATCCAAGAACTCGCTCAGTGTTAACCCTGCCTGCTGTAGTATGGCCTTAAGTGTGCCTTTAGGGATATCTCCTGGATGATGGGGGATAGTAGTCCTTCTTTTAGTTGCAGGATTATACCAAATCTCGTGACTTCCCTTTGCCTGTCTATCGAAGACAAAACCTGCCTTCTTCAATTTGCGAAGAACTTCCCGTGCAGTAAGGGAAGGCAACTTGCTCATACCTCTACTTGGACGGGTATCTCTAGGCTAGAGGGAATTTTATCCTTGGATTTTATTCCCATGGGTAAAGGGTCACCGTGCTCAATGCAGGACTCGATAATTTTTTTGGCCACGTCCTGCGCAATCTCCATGGCTTCTGCAACCGTCCTGCCTTGAGCCACAAGACCTTGCAGCTCATCGCTGGTGGCAAGGTATCCCCCTTCCTCAAGGGGCTCAATTTTTATCGTTATGAAATATTCAGACATGTTAATCACCTAAGGCATCACACTATGAAGAGCAATATAACACTTTCCAAATTATATGCTGTGGATAGCAATAATACAATAAATCTATGATATAGTACCCGTTTTATTATGCGAAGCGGCATTTAATCTGCCGCGTGCCTGCTTTCTGGCAAGTTGAACGTGTGAGTTTAGCTCGCACCCTACATCCATACCTATACTGTAGCGGCAGAGTTTACTCTGCCTAAAGTCGAGCAAGCTCAACCACTACACTCCAGAATAGCAACTGTGCATGGTTCTATAAAGGTTTTTGCGTCACAGACTCTTCCGGCCCGGGGCCTAGTTCCCTGAGTATTTCGTTAAGACCGGAGCGGGCGCGGAGGCTGACAACCTCGGTAACGGCCTTGTCCTCGGGTGCGCCCATCTGATGAGCTATTATACCACCAAACTCCCAAAAGAGGCCTTCGGGCGGCAAGGATTCGACAGACCCCGTCCCACCACAGACTTCCTGCTCAAGGCTGAAGTACTGAAGGGACCTGGCGCTGACTGTTCCAACGACATCCTGCTCCCAGCCCTGCTCCGACCTCAAATCCTTTCTGCCGTATTTATCGACCTCTTCCGGAAACGTGGAGATGACGGAATTCATAAGCAGGTCCATATACATGTGGCGAGAGTCTTTCATCCTTGAAGATGCAACCCTGTCGAATAGATAAATAATGAACGCAATAAGCTCCAGCCACACGATGAGTTCCCCGGACTTTTTTAACTTTCCTGCGGTTTCCTTATCGGCCTTCAAATCATTCACGCCGCTGGATGCGATCCGGAAGACCATTGCCGCGGCCCTTTGCGCCCTTGGTTTTAAGAGTGTGAGCTGTTCCCTTATTTTTTCTCTGTCCGGTAACTCTTCCTGCTTTTTCTCTGTGTCGGCCATCTTTTAATCGTTACTCGTTCACTGGTCTCGGAGCAGTAGGGGCATCCGTCTCAGGCGGACAACGTACCCCCATTCAGAATGACAATAACAGCTAGCTCAAATTTACCCACACACTTTTTATCTGGGTGTAGAGTTCCAGGGAGTGGATACCAAGCTCCCGACCGAAGCCCGACTGCTTGTAGCCTCCAAAGGGGCTGGCGGCATCGAAGGCGTTGTATGTATTTATCCATACTGTGCCGGCCCGGAGTTGGCGGGCGGCGGCATGTGCCTTTTTTATATCCTTTGTCCACACGGCGGCTGCAAGGCCGTAGGGAGTCTGATTTCCCGACTCAATGGCTTCGTCAATACTCTTAAATGTAAGCGCCGACACCACCGGCCCAAAGATTTCTTCCCTGGCAATCTTCATATCATTTCTCACATTGTCGAATATGGTGGGCCTTACAAAGTAGCCGTCACTTTCCATGCTCTTGCCGCCGCAGGCGAGTTCCGCACCTTCCTCTTTTCCGGTGTCTATATAGTCCATTACCTTATTGAACTGCGCCTCAGATATGAGGGGGCCCATCTCCGTCTTCGGGTCTAGTGGGTCACCGACACGCATCTTAGAGGCAAAAGAAACCATCCGGTCCATAAACTGGTCGTGAATCTTTCTTTCCAGAAAAAGCCTCGAGGCGGCACAGCAGCATTCTCCCTGGTTAAAGAATATACCCGTTAGCGCGCCCTTCACCGCCTCCTCTATGTCAGCATCAGCAAACACTATGTTGGGTGACTTACCTCCCAGTTCAAGGGAAACTCGCTTCAGGGTATCGGCGGCGGCACGCATGATTTCCTTGCCAGTAAGTGTCTCTCCGGTAAAGGCCACCTTGTCTACTCCCGGATGTCTTGCCAGCGCCTCGCCAACAGTCTCACCGGGTCCCGTGACTATATTGAGTACACCTTTAGGAAGTCCGGCCTCCATGAAAAGTTCGCCGAGTCTGAGACAGGTGAGTGTCGTAAACTTCGATGGCTTCAGCACCACCGTATTCCCGCAGGTAAGGGCCGGCCCCAGCTTCCAGGCGGCCATCAAGAGCGGGAAGTTCCATGGAATAATCTGCCCCACCACGCCTACGGGCTCCCTCAGGGTATAGTTGAACATATTCCCCCGAACAGGGATGGTTTCCCCGTGTATCTTATCGGCCCAGCCCGCATAATAAAAAAAGGTATCTGCAGTGTATGGGACATCAACTGTGCGCGACTGCGTGATGGGCTTGCCATTGTCCATGGTCTCAAGTATCGCCAGTTCCTCCTGGTTCTTTTCTATAAGTTCCGCCACCTTTGCGAGTATGCGGCCCCGATCGCGCGCATCCATGTTCGGCCACGGACCTGACTCAAATGCCATTCGGGCGGCATTCACTGCGAGGTCAACGTCTTTATCGTCGCCCTCAGCAATCCTTGTAATCGCACGTCCCGTGGCTGGGTTTATTGTCTCGAAGGTCCTTCCGGAACAAGAGTCCATCCATTCCCCATCAATAAGCATCTTTCCGGGTTTTATCTTTATTGGCGGCCTTCGGCTTGATTCCGTCTTCTTCATGGATTTCGCTGTTGATTTAGTGGCCATCTTCTTACTCCTTTTTTAAAATGAGACCTCTGCAAGAATTTGCATAAGTGTCATTCTGAGGGAGTGAAACGACCGAAGAGTGTAGCGTTGGAGCTTGCTCCCACGTTGAGCGTGGCAGCAAGCTGCCACGCTACATAAAAACTGTAGCGTCTGGTCTCCGTACCAGACGTCCTTACCATCGTCCGATGCGGAGGCTTCGACGGTGAGCTCAGCCGAACCGATCGGACGCTACACGCTTCGCTAAGAATGACAACATGGTGTTAGGAAATTTTTGCAGAGGTCTCAAAATACTACCCTCCTACCACATCTGGGAGGTCGGGAACTATTTTTATCACAACAGGCTCCATCAGCATGAAGTCCTGCCCTTTAATTTGTTCCATGGCCTCTTTGACGGCGGATTCCTTGCAGGGTTCAAGAGTTATAATAAACGGAAGTATCTCATCCGGATCGCACGCCAGCCCAAGCTTTTCCCTAAAGTAACCCTTCTCTTCCGTTGAATGCTTGAGCTGAAGAACCTCATCCACGTTGATCCGGTTCTTTTTCAGATGGGTCAGAATGTCGCTTACTATACCGGTCCTATCCTTAACGACAAAGCGAAGGTAATGTCTGTGCAGTGTGTCCTTGTCCAGATACCTGTTAAATTTTACAGGCTCCGGGCGTGTGCCGAAGTGGGCACCACCTGCTATAGAAATTATGTCAGATACTACGGAATTGGCCGTGGGGCCTGCCCCGGCACCCTTACCTACAAAGCACATGGTCTCACAGTACTTGCTCTCCACCAGTATGGCGTTGAGTGCGCCGTTTACCCTGGAGAGCACATGGTCGTCCTTTATCATAATGGGAGACACTGAAGCCGTTACTTCGCCTCCCGACCTGCGGATAGAGCCAAGGAGCTTTATGTTGGTACCAAGCTTTTTACTTGCATAATCAAAATCAATCTTCTCCAGAGACTTTATGCCCTCCGTGGCTACGTCTTCTGTTTTAACAAAGATGCCGTAGAGGAGCTGTAAGAGCACCATTATCTTGTACCTGGTGTCATCGCCATTTATATCGGACTCCGGGTTGGTCTCGGCGTAGCCCAGTTTCTGGGCCTGACTGAGCGCCTCCTTGAAGGTCTTGCCATCGTTGCGGATGCCGGAGAGTATATAATTGCAGGTGCCGTTGAGGATACCGTACAGTGCGGTAACGTCATCGGATACAAGTCCCTCGCCTAGCGAACGGATGATGGGTATACCGCCCGCTACCGATGCCTCAAAGCGTACCTGGGTGTTGTTCTTGAGGGCGGTGGAGTGTATTTCCTGCCCAAAACCTGCAAGTACCGCCTTATTGGCGGTTACAACGGACTTGCCTTTCTCCAGGGCCTTAATAATATAGGACGCCGCCTGCCTGGTATCCTCCGGTCTTTCAATCCCCAGCACTTCTGCTATGATAGATATTTCGGGATGATTTATTACGTCTTCGGGCGTGTTGGTGAATTTAGTTGGGAATTTAGCATACCAGTGCTTGCCTTCCGGTAACCTTGTGTATATCTTTTCTATCTCCAGTCGGTAGCCGAGTCTCCTGGCGAGGCCGTCGCCATCGCCAAATATTATATCCTGAACACCCTTTCCTACGGTCCCTGAACCCAAAAGACCTATTTTAATGACCCTGTTTCCCACAGTTTCATTTACCTCTTTAATTGTAAAGAGAGAGCTTTGAAAAACTACTTCTTTACGGGTTCCCTAAGATTCTCGTTTTTGTGGGAACGACAAAATGAAAAATTCGTAATTCGTAGTAGCCGCAAGCTTTAGCTTGCGCACGCAGGCTTTAGTCTGTACATACGCAGGTTAAAACCTGCGACTACAAGAACGACATCTAGAGCCTTTTTCTGAGGTCTTAAAGATTTATAGTATACTTAAATCCCCCTATTAGGCAAGCCTTAAGCAAAGGAGGTACACTTATGATGTCATTCTGAGCGAAGCAAAGAATCCAACGTGTAGCTGCCACGTTCAACGTTGGAGCAAGCTCCAACGCTACATCTCAGTCACTTTGTTTCACACCTAAGGCTTGATGCGGAACATGTCATTCCGTGCTTGACACAGAATCTAGATTCGTGCTTGCGCAGGAATGACATTTGTGATTCTTTTAAAGATTTCAAATTATGGTCTTGCAGAGGTATCAGTCTGTCGCTTCCGCCCAAATTTCATCCCCTCCCCCTGGTATAGACTTGCTTTTACCGTATTTTGTTGGTATACTTATTTTACTCAATAATGAAAATTTGGCGGCAAACGTGCGAACTTCAGAGAAAGGAAGGGGCTTCAAGCCCTATTGCCGTCCGACTTGAGAAATATTCAACATCCATGTATCAGAGTAAACTGTGATGTTTTTCAACTAGAACTGAACTATTACTGCTGGGTACCCAAATCAAAGATTAAGCTTTTGTAGGGGGACTATATGAAACTTAATCTAAAAATACCTCTGTTATTGTTGGCGCTTACACTTTTGACAATAGCGCCCGCCACAGCATTCGGCAGCGATAAAAACCAGCCCGCCGAATTGAGCACAATAACAACGGAAGAGGCACTTTATAATCTGGCCAATAAACTAACCGAAATGTTACTTTCCTTGCGCAACGTCATAGCGGTAAATCAGGACGTGATAAATACATCTTCCGTGTCTGGAGAATACTGTTTCAAGGGTCTTGTGCCTGCCGTTGTGGGAACGCAGGTAGGCTATGACTTTTATATCAGAACCGGAATCCGTGTAAAACAGACAAGTCTTACACTGAGAAACCTCACAAATGCCCCCGATGAGTGGGAAAGAAATGCCTTGGAAAGATTTGGTGCCCCAGACTACCCCAAAGAAACGCCCATTGCTGAGACGGTTACAGCTGGTGGAAATGGGGTTTACCGCTTTATAAAACCAGTGTATATCAGTAATGCCTGTTTGCAGTGTCACGGTGAAAAGGAACAAATCCGCAGAGATATTCGTGAGTACTTAGAGTTCCATTATCCAAATGATAAAGCCACCGGTTATAAAGAGGGCGCGCTTCGAGGGGGTATAAGCATCACAATACCGATAACAAAGCCGGCCTTGGATAAGTAGGGGCGAGGTAACCTCGCCCCTGCGGTAGTAAAAATTTGGGGGCGTATGGAAATGAAGCGATTCACGCGCTTCGGCAGAAACACCTTTCTCTGGTTCTTGCTGGTATCGCTCTTACCGCTGGCGGCCGTAAGCGCCACCACTTATATCTACATGCGAATCCATATCAAG